>DASQUN010000306.1:0-5534 GCA_035641275.1 Candidatus Udaeobacter sp.
GAGAGGGATTGTCAGCGACGAAGAGGACCGAAAGAATTTTGTGTCGCGGCTAGGAAGGCTCGCGGTGGGGACCCACGGCGATTTACGAGTGGGGGCAAAAAGGTGTCCACGAACCTTTTTCGTCCGCCGCCCTGCGGCAGATTCTCGAAAACTTGTAGGAACTCCGTTACCGAAAGACCCCATGACGCTTCGAGATGTAACCCGAACTATCATCAGCCTCGTTGAAAACACAAGTGGCTGTCCGGTGGTTGTGAGTGAAGACGCTTCGCTAAAGACTTTGCCGGATATCGAGGATACCGTGTTTGTTGTCGGAGAGAGCGGGACCACGTACGAGATAAATCTCTTCACCTCCGATAGTGCCGATCAAACCGTCGTCATCTCTCATATTCCTAAACAGCTTCAGGTTCAGGCGGAGCGGGTCCGGCAAGTGCCTGCGTTGGATCTCATGCGCTTCATGATGCGCGGGTTACCGGTGGATGGGTACGAGATCATCAAAGCCGATAAAAAAGAAGTTTACCGGGACGCTTTTTTTTCGATGAAGCTTCTCGATGTGTACCGCTCCCCCGGTTCTCCATGGCTACGTGCTCGAAGTCGAAAACCTGGCCGACTTTCCAGTGCTGTTAAAACCTCAGGAGATTGACTTTGCCGGCATCGTCGGTTTCGCTCCGCATTATATTCAAGGAGATTCAATTAAATCCGGTCGCCGGCGTTATCGCGGGGAGATCTATGATGTGATTCTTGGCTGGGTCTCGGTATACGTTCATCGGTTCTTCGCCTCGCTCGACCCGCTCCATTTGTTTCAAGAGGAGCTCGCGGTAGAGGATGATTCCTTGATCGGACGTCCCAAGATGCTCCAGATCGCGTCCTGTTATGTTCCCCTGCGACACGACCGCCATATGGTCCTGGCCGTTGGCCGTGTCCGTGATGAACTTACCGGCTTCATCCACTCCCGGTACATCGAAGAAGGGAATCGATTCCTGCACGGCTAGCTGGGACACTCGGCTGGCCATGTGCAACAAGAACCAAGTGTGTGTGTCATCGATCGGCGCGACGAAAATAATGGAACCACTCTTTCCGCCGGGAGAACCGAGCAGCGACGTAGTGGGAAAGAAGGAGGGAGCGCCAGTCCGCCAGCTCTCGTCTTCCTCGTTGTTGATCATATGTCGCTCAATGATCCCGTGCTCGAAGAGGTCAAACCGGACCTTCTTCATGGGCCTCGGAGCGTGGCGGGCCAGGAACTCTTGGAGCTGGTCTCCTCCCTTGCCTTTAAGCACATAAGTGAAATAGCGTCCGTGGAGGCATTCCACGTGCAGCGGATCGAGCAGGTTCTCCATAACCTGCAGCCAATTGCAGGGGATGACAGTGCCGTTAGTTTCCCCCGCCGCATCGTCCCATACCAGCACGTTGTAGCGGGGCAGTAGCGGTACTGGTTCAGGCCCTAGGTAAGAGAAAATCAGGCCGCCAAGCTCCTGCACCGGATAGGCCGTTGTCTTAATCTGGTTCTTGAACGTGCTGCCAGCGGGCTCCCCCGGCTGATCCAAACACCTCCCCTCAGCATTATACAGCCATCCGTGATATGCGCAGCGGAGACCCTCGTTCTCAGGGATCCCGTAGACAAGCGAGGCTCGTCTGTGAGCGCATGCCTCGGCCAACAGCCCGAGGTGACCTCGCTTATCACGGAAGAGCACCAGCGACTCAGCGAGTAGCTTGACCGCTTTAACCGGATTCCTTTCCAGTTCCACGGTTGCCGCGACCGGGTGCCAGTAACAGCGCATAAGGTTGCCCATCGGTGTTCCAGGACCAACAAGGGTGAGCTTCTCGTTCTGTTCCGCGGTCAGCATGTTTTGCTCCTTTGGCAGTTCGGCGTAAGCGTTGATGTCTCCAGTCTCCCGGGCGAAAATTAATATTATTTCGTCCTAAGATTAGATTCAACGACACGTCAGTTTAACCGCAGCGGGGTTATGTTCCAGTCATAATCTGGGGAGGGGAATTCCGGGGACGGTATACAGCAATTGAGAAGTCGCATGAGACAGATGCAGAATTTCCCGCCATGACAAGGATTGCCCGAGTGGTCGTTCCAAATTTCTCGCATCACGTCGTGCAGCGGGGGGCTTGCGCCGGATGGATGTTTTCTTTTCCACTGACGACGACAAGAATACCTCAGCCTGTTATCTCAGCCGGCTTCGGGGAGAAAAGTGGACAGACTTTTCTGTTGCCAACAACTAGGATTGCTTCGTGAATGTGTGAATCGGCAGAGACCTTTCGGGAAAATGGATTGCCAGGCAGAGATCGCAAGTATGTTTGGACTTCAAAGCACGTTGAGAGTCCCACGGCCATCCGATAAAGGAAAAAGAAAAAGCCTGTCCCGTTTTCCGGTGCCTCGTTCAGTAAAAACAATTGATCAGGCTTTGCTTCCCGGCAGGCAACAAGTTCGTGCAGTGAATACTTCGCAAGGTGGAACCGATAGATCCCTACAACGAGTTCCTCAAAATCCTGCTTAAGCGGAAGCCTAAAACGCCTTAGCAATTCGGCGAGGGATGTTAGCAAATTTCCAACTCTCCTGCAGGGAAACTCATGCAAAGAAATCCTCCGCAACACAAGGGTCCTGCTAAAAATGGAGCGATAGCCTTCCGGGACATTCTGGCATGTGTGTTGCTCCACAAAAGGGGAACCTTTTCCTACGAAGGAGGTATGTGATGCAAATAGTGAGTCTGAAGACCGTTGCAGTGATTTTTGTTGCCGGCTTTCTTATCCTCCCATTCGCAAAACAAGGTCGGGCGCAAGAGTCGCCCAAGCAGCAACTGAACGTAAGCGAGACCCAACTCAGGGCTTTCGCTAAAGTATACGTGGAGGTTGAGAAGATTCGCCAAGCGTATGAGCCTCGGCTGAAAGAATCTAAGAATCCTGAAGAGGGTAAGGAAATTCAAAACGAAGCGGCATCAAAAATGCACGACGCACTTACAAAAGAAGGACTGAATGAACAAAGCTACGGTCAAATCTTCGAGATTGCGCGTGCTGACGAGGGTCTCCGCAAAAAACTCGTTGAGTTGATTAACGAGGAAAGACAGAAGTCTTAACGGAACATTCGCAATTTTCCATCCGGCCCTTCGGCTAGATGGCCCGGTCGCCCAGGGACATAATGCTATGCTAATTTTCCCTCACTCGAATGACGGATATCGATTAGCTTGACCCCCATGCATGGGCCAGGATTCATCATGTAACCCAAGGGGCGTTCGCACAATCTCCATCTTCAGTAGCGACAACGATCGTAAAGCTGTCTCGACATGTTGCGACGATGAGTTCTTTTGATCTCTCGCGTGGCAGACGGTATGCGCGAAGACGAAGGACTGCGAAAACAAGCGGAGCGATTACCAAGATTGTCCAGAATAGAAGCCCTCCCCAGAGGCACCGCGACCCCAGGGGCGACAAGAACCTTCGGACCAAGCGAGCGGAATCGATTAGGACGCCCCTGGTTGTGCCCGAGGCGCAAAGGGAGAGGATCACCCTATAAAACCTCTCGCAGCCGGTGTATCTACCAGCTTGCCGAGTTGGCTCTCCCTCCTGGGCTTCCTTGAATTCAAGGTGGTTCTCTGATGCAATAATAACGAAATGGCCACCCTGCGTGATATCGTTTACGAAAACGTTAGAGAGGGCGAGCTTTACGAAGAACTCGACGATAAGCGCATCCGCTGTTTTGCTTGTGGTCATTGCTGTCCCATCCCGGATGGACGGCCTGGGGTTTGTCAGGTCCGCTTCAACTGGGGTGGCAAGCTGTATGTGCCTTGGGGCTATGTCGGTGGTGTCCAGTGTGATCCCATAGAGAAGAAACCTTTCTTTCATGCCTACCCTGGTGCCCTGGCCTACAGCTTTGGCATGCTCGGCTGTGATCTCCACTGCGCCTACTGCCAGAATTGGGTGACCTCTCAGGCCTTACGCGATTCAGCCGCTGTTTCCCCACCGCTTAAAGCCACGCCGGAAGGTCTGGTTCGCGAAGCACTGCACTGTGGCGCGAAAGTTATCGTTAGCACCTACAATGAACCACTCATTACCAGCGAGTGGGCCATGGCCGTCTTTATGGAGGCCCGCAGAGCCGGGTTGCTAACCAGTTTTGTCTCCAATGGCAACGGCACGCCGCAGGTTCTCGATTACCTGAGGCCATGGGTTGATCTCTACAAGGTCGACTTAAAGAGCTTTGATGACCGCCGATATCGGCAATTGGGCGGAAGGTTGCAGCCCATCACCGATACGATTAGGAGACTTCACCAAATGGGCTTCTGGGTAGAGATCGTGACGCTCTTGGTTCCGGGCTTTAATGACTCGGAGGACGAGCTTAAGCGACTTACGGAGTTTTTGCTGAGCGTCTCGCCAAACATTCCTTGGCATGTAACGGCCTTTCACAAAGACTATAAAATGACCGACCCAGAAAACACTAGCGCCCGCGACCTCTTGCGAGCCACAGAGATTGGCAAAAAGGCTGGCCTGCGGTTCATCTACGCAGGGAATTTGCCGGGCCAGGTTGGAGAACTGGAAAACACTTACTGCCACAACTGCCACGAGCTGCTCATCGAACGCTACGGCTATCTGATCACAGCCTACTATCTCACTTCTAACGGTTCCTGCTCTGCTTGTGGAATCACTATTCCCGGCCGGTGGGATCCTTCATTCCAGGGGCAGATCACCGACCATCCCTTACTACCGCGTTCACGCCGGCCCTTGTTCTCCTTTTTGGTGCCTGAGGGCTCTTAGAGCGGTGGGCAGGCTTGCGCAGTTGCTTGGCGCTGTGACAGGGAACCCGGAACATCAGCGGGATAATTCCAGTTTGATTAAACTCAAACCGTTAGGTCCTACGGCCTCATAGCTTGCCGTCAATAACTAAATTTCCCAAGTTTCCCCGCCTTTGATAGAAACGACCGTGCGCTGTCCTTGGCGAAAGCTTCAGGACGACTGAAACAAAAAACACAGATCAGAGGAACTCTCCTACTTTGCTAAGCGATTATACAGCCAGGCCCACACGTAGCCAAAAATCCAAGCGGTGATAATCATCAAAACCAAGGCAACGATAAAATCCCCCGCGCGGCAAATTCTTTCGGAAGCAAAGAGGCCACATCAGCACCCAGGAACTGAGCGTTAAACAGAAACCTGAACAATCCAGGTGCAATCAAGTTGATCAAATTAAAAGAGTAGATAGAAGGCCGCGGTTAATATGGCGATTGAATTGGCGAAGGCGGTTTGGCTTAACGTTAGCATCTCAGACCTCTTCTTAGCCCGAAGCCAGCATAACCGTGGGTGCTTTGACTCAAAGCATGCGTCCGGACAGTCGCTCAGCAGGTTACGTGCAGGATGGCGTTTGTTTCCTCCGGGTTCTCGCACAGCTCCTCAATCGCCTCGGCTGTCGGCAGCATGAGCAACTCGACATCGCGGCGCTTCGCTTCCTTTTTCACTTCGTCCATGACCGGCAGGGCGCCCGTTCCGGTGCCGATGACTAGCCGTCTGCATTTCCACGGGATCTTTTCCTCCGCCGAAAGCGGCGTGTG
>DASQUN010000307.1:0-3894 GCA_035641275.1 Candidatus Udaeobacter sp.
TACGATATTTCCGTTAGCGCGACGCCGCTTAGCACTGAAGACGGCGTTATCGGCGCCATCGCGTCTTTTATAGACATTACGGAGCGGAGGCTGGCCGAGCAGAAACTGACGGCTACAAATAAGCGACTAGAAGAACTCGCCAGTGAAAGGGCTGGTGGCATTCACCTAATGCATTTGATTGGATTGTCCACGCGCAATGTTACAGATGTCCGGGAGATGTTCCAGGTCGCGCTCACGGAAATCTGTAGCCATATGCGCTGGCCTATCGGATTTGCCTACGTCGTGGAAGCCCCTGGTCGGCTCCATGGCGTAAGCGGGTGGTACACCTCAAATCCCGAGAGATATGAGGCTCTGCGCCGAGCTACAGGAAGCATAGAATTTTCATTAAAGGAAAGCGTAATCGGCCAGGCTCTGAAGAAAGGGACAAGCGTTTTCATACCCGATATCGAGAAGGATGAACACTTTCTGCGAAAAGATGCGGCCCGACAAGCAGGCCTCAAAAGCTCCCTTGCTATTCCTGTAATGGTACACAAGCAACCGGCCGCGATCCTAGAGTTTTTTCATTTCGAAACCATTCAGCCCCAGGACTCTGTTGTTCAGGTGATGGATGTAGTCGCAGCCCATTTGGGCCAGGTGATCGAACAAAAGCGGGCGGAGAAAAAATTACAGGCCTTATTCGATTCGGCTCCGGACGCTCAGGTTGTAAGTGACACGCTGGGTAAAATCGTGATGGCGAACAGACACACCGCTAGGCTTTTTGGCTATTCCGAGGAGGAGCTTCTTGGTCAGGAAGTTGAAACTTTGGTGCCCTCCGACCTTCGCAGCCAGCATGTTCAACATAGAGCGAGGTATATTGCGGCTCCGCACGCTCGGCCCATGGGAATAGGAATGGAACTTACGGCTCTGTCCAAGGACGGGAGCGAGATTCCAGTTGAAGTGAGTCTTAGTCCCGTCGAGTTGGACGAGGGTTTGCTGGTCGCAACTGCCATTCGGGACGTGAGGGAGCGCAAAAAGCTCGAAGCCAAGCTCAGGGAAAAAGAGCGGCTCGCCGAAATGGGGACGATCGCGGCTATTTTTGCGCACGAAATAGCTAATCCATTGACGGGAATTTCCTTCGCCACCCAAGTCATGAAAGACGAGCTTCCTCTGGAGTATCAAAGCCTGATCAATAACCTGGGTACGGAAATCTATCGCCTAGAGTCATTGTTGAATCAGTTTCGCTCTTTTAGCAGGCTGGGCGATTTAACATTTGCCCCGATTGATTTTACGAGCCTGGTGGAGCACGTGGTGAAAATGAATGGTACGTATTGGCACGGCCTGGGTATTCAGGTTGTCACTGATTTCGCGCGGAATCTCACCTTGGATGGAGACGAAGGAAGACTCCACCAAGTGATACTAAACCTCATCAGGAACGCAATTGAGTCGATGCCCGACGGCGGGTTGTTGACCCTAAAGACATACGGTGTTGGCGAAGACATCGTATTCGAGGTAAGCGATACAGGATCCGGCATTCCCGGAGGCGTAGATGTTTTCGAGCTCTTCACAACGACCAAAGCTCAAGGTACCGGCATAGGCTTATACATTGTGCGACAGATCGTTTCAGCTCATCGTGGCACCGTTACCTACTCAGCCGAGCAGGGAAAAGGAACTACTTTCCAGGTCATGTTACCGACAAAACGAGAGCCGGGAACTTGAGCCAGTTTTCCGTGTCGACTCGGGGCCTCATTCAATCCGGCCCGCGCTTCATTGCGCGGTTGCTCGATTGTCAGGAGCCACTTTTGGTGCTCCTGTTTGCTGAAAGTCCTTGAGAATAATTCCCCGCGGATCCTGCTTCTGAATACGGCCAATCAGCGCATCGCAGTCCACGTCCGGTGCCAACCAGGGGAGGTCCCGGGGTTGGAGGGGACTGAGAGCCAGCATCACGATAACATTGAAGATCTTGGCGAACAGAGATTCAGTCCCGGTCTTGATCGGGTCGGGAAAGGCAGAGATGTTTTTGAGACTTCCGTTCACACGAATAAACGAACGAAGGCTAAACGGGCTAAAATCTTTCGGAACTGGCGTCAAGACAATATCGAGCTTCTCGTCCCGAAGATCGATCTTTCCCTCGCCGGAAACCACCGAATTGGCGGTATCGAAGGCAAGAGTTTGAACGGCCATCTCTCCATTGTTTGCCTGGAGATCCAACAAGGCGCAGCGGATGGCGATGGGCTTGTCGCCCCGGGCGAGCACGCCCAGCGCGCGGGCGACGTTAAGGCCAGCCAGCCGAACGAGAAGCTCGCTGATCTCCCCTCCTGACATCATCACGAACGTGTTACCGGAAGCGGTGGCCATCAGTTCGCGAAAAGAGTCGCCGGTCCCCGAAAGAGCGATTCGCCCTCCGATCGGACCAATAGTTTTTTGTGCAAAGTCGCTTTTCACGAAGCGTTTCAGGTCCAGCTGGCGAAGCCGAGCATCGATGTTGACCTTCGAAGGCCGTTTCGATCCATCAAACGTGCTGTAAATCTCGATTCGGCCGTTGGCAACTCCGAAAACCGTTGGTTCCAACTTCAAAACGCCGTCGTTCAAACTCAACTTCGCGTTGAGGTCGTCGATCGGAAGATTGGGCGCGAGAATTCGCTTGGCGCGCAACCGAATATCCGCGTCCATCGCTCGCAAACGATCCAGATCGTAGCGTTGATCGGGAAATATCCGGTCGTTTTCCTTTTCGGCGGCAGCAACCTTTTGCTCCTCCTCGGAAGACGTCTGGCCTTTGTCTGTTTCTGGTTTCCCGCCGATGAAGCCGGCCAAATCCTCAAAATCGAGCAGGTTGGAGACCAGATCGGCCTTCATGACGGGACGTTTCGGTGCCGTGTCAACGCGGATGGTTCCGGATAAATCGCTGTCGCCGACGCGGCCGGAAAAATTTGAAAATGACCAGGTTTTCCCTTCGTGCTTTAAACGGCCTTTAAGCCCGTAAGGTGGCGTCGATGGAAAGACGAGGCGGATCAGCGGAAAGAGATTGGCCATGTCATCTCCTTGAATATCAAGCGTGACGTCTTCCCCTTTCATCGCCAAGGGCTCGGTTAAATTACCGTGGAGTTTTGCTTTGAGTTTTCCGACGTCGAGGTTAATCCGCAGAGGGTATGGCTCGTTTGCACTTCTCAGGTTTTCATAGGAACCTCCGTCCAAAGACAAACTCAGCGGCAGTTTCTGATAGGTACCTTTCGCCTTGAGTTTGACCGGCTCCTCGAGAAATCCCGCAGCCTCCGCCTGAGTGAGCTTCAATTCCAGCTTGGTGTTGGTTTCCTGATTGGCAAACAATAAAGAACCGTTGTCGATGGTGAGTTTTTGGATAACCGGAAATTCGGTGCGCTTTTCTGGTACTGCGGGCTCAGTGACCGCTGGAGCCGCGCGAAACTCCCAGTTCGCCTTGCCCTCGGCATTTTTTTCCAGAACCACTTTGGCTTGTGAAATAGTTACGTTGGGAAGGACCAGACGAAACTTACTGAGGAGCTGCCATACATCTAGTTGGACATCGACAAGCCCGATTTCAGCCATCTGAGGCTGCTTGCTCCAGTGAGCGTTCTCGAATTGTATCCCATTGGCGCGCAATGTGGAGATCCATCCGAGATCCACTTCGAGATTCCCATTGATGCTGAATTGCCGCCCTGTGGCGTTGCTGACTGCGGCGGTTATGTATGGTTTCGCTTTGTTCCAATCCAGAGTTGCCACGAAAATCACCGCAGCGACAGCGATAATGACAAAAATAGAAGTTACCCAGACCAAAGCGCGACGTTTTCGCTTCGTCATGGTGCGCCCTCCTAACCGGCGGGAACCGGTTCCTTACGCTCTTTAAACTTTAAGGAGCGCAAAAGTCGTGCCCGAATAGTTAGGCGAAAGGTGAAAAATCCA
>DASQUN010000308.1:0-12738 GCA_035641275.1 Candidatus Udaeobacter sp.
GAATTTTGAGCATGCAGCTCACGACAGTAAAGATTGACAAACCCGAAGACATTAACTTCGTCCTAGGTCAAAGCCACTTCATCAAGACGGTCGAAGACATTCACGAGGCGATGGTCCAGTCGGTGCCGGGAATCAAGTTCGGTCTCGCCTTCTGTGAGGCGTCCGGCGAGATGCTCGTCCGCTGGACGGGTACGGACGACGGCATGATCGAGATAGCAAAACGCAACGCGCTTGTTCTTTCCGCGGGGCACAGCTTCATTCTGGTCCTCGGACCCAGCTTTTTCCCGGTCAATGTGCTCAATACCCTCAAGATGGTCCCGGAAGTTTGCCGGATCTTCTGCGCGACAGCTAATCCGGTAGAGGTCGTCATCGCCGAGACGGAGCAAGGTCGAGGAATTCTCGGCGTGATTGACGGTGGAAAAAGCAAAGGTGTCGAAGGAGCCGACGGCATCGCCTGGCGTAAAGATCTTCTGCGAAAGATCGGCTACAAGCTCTAGTCGCTGTACCCTCCCTCACGTCTCTTAATCTGGTAGAATTTCAGGCGACTTATGCGCTGCAATCCCCCAGCCGGGGCTTGTACAGTGGAAGACTCGAGTTGATTTTCTTTTGCTAACAAGCCCTTCTGCCTATCTAAGGACATCCGTGGAGTGACAAGACCCACCAAGCCACCCTCGCTCACCGGCGTACAGCCAGTGTTTTTTCCTTCATCCAAAGAGGGTTTCTTTGGCCAAATCCCCGTGTCCTCCGGCTTTTCGGAGCGCACATTTGCAATTGGCAGCATGGTCTTTTCGCAATTCCAGGAATATGTCATCTTAAATACCTCCCAGGCTGGGATAAACGTTAGAAAACTTGATCATTGGTTTATGGCTTGTTGGCATCGAAGATGCCGCTCATTCTTTTGAGATCAGAGGGGAGGGAAAACAATGGCAGATGAAAAGGATCGATTTGGCGAAACCTTGAAGCTCGTGGAGCGCGCCAAGGAGGATATCTACTTTGCAGAACGTGACCGTGAACTCGTTGAAAAGCTTAAGGCCCAGCTGCGGAAGATCGACAAGCAGGAGTCAAAGCTTCACTGTCCCAAATGCCCAGGACTCCTAGAGACTTATACTTTTCAGGGATTCGTCCTTGACCGCTGTCATGAATGTGGCGGTATCTGGATGGATAAGGGAGAACTCGAAGGGGTGATAAGGAAAATCAATCGCGGCCCATTGGGCACTTGGATCGACAAGCTCACAGCCAGAGAGCATGCGACTGCAAAGGAAGGCGCCAATCGATGAAATCAGCGGCCAAGAAGTGCAATACCGCCGAAAGGGGGTGCCTTTTGCTTTTTCCCAACTCCAACAAATTGCTCCAATGCGCTGGGTGCGGCCGCGTCTGAGCCTATCCAGCTGAATGGCGAATTCCGGTGACGTTGAGTCTCTTCGCAAAGTATCAAAGACAAACAATGTGAGAACACAGAGAATCAACGGCGAAAGGGATTAACAAGAATCCAATTCAGACGCCATCACTCCTTATGCTGTCCCAACGGCGCCAGCAGACGATAAGGGGGCGGGTGAAAGGCCGCCCCTTTTTGTTGAGGCGTTGACTTCCTCAATTGGCTATGGAAAGAGGAACGGATATTGAATTTGGCCTTGCCGGGAGGAAGTGATGGCGAACGCGCTCTGGGTCGGTTCATCAATCGTACTTTGTCTTCAGTGGATTATTATACACCTTTCTGGGGTCCATCCGTCACCTGAGTTGCAGGCACTGAGCGCCGGACTGGGGATCTTTGGCGCCGCGTTCATACTTTCGTGGGCGGCCGAGCTGGCCCAGTTGGAAATGTCTCAGTCTCTGGCTCTCGCTCTGCTCGCGCTTATCGCGGTGCTTCCCGAATATGCCGTCGACATGTACTTTGCTTGGATGGCTGGCAAGGATCCGCAGTACACGGCATATGCGACGGCCAATATGACTGGGGCCAATCGGTTACTGATCGGTGTGGGCTGGGCCGCAGTCGTGGTTACTTACTGGTTAAAGTCAGGAAAGAAAGCCGTGGAGTTAGAATCCTCGCATAAAATCGAGATCTTCTACCTGGGCTTGGCCACGCTATACTCATTCATCATTCCGTTCAAAGGACGGTTGGACCTGCTGGATGCCGCCATTTTTATTTCTATCTTTGTCTTATATATACGTTCGGCGTCTCAAGCGGCTCATGTAGAGCCGGAATTAGAAGGGCCCCCGAAGCTGATCGCGGGTTGGGGAAAAAGCATTCGTCGCGTAGTGACAATCGTGTTTTTTTTATTCTCAGGCTATACCATCTTCATCGCTGCGGAACCGTTTGCCGAAGGGCTCTTGGCGACGGGTCGAACCTTTGGGATAGAAGAATTCATTCTTGTCCAATGGCTCGCGCCTTTGGCGTCCGAATCGCCTGAGTTTATCGTCGCAATTTTGTTCGCGATGAGGGGAAACCCAGGGGCCAGTATGGGGACACTGCTCTCGTCCAAGGTCAACCAGTGGACTCTGTTAATTGGAATGCTCCCTATGGTCTATGCTGTTTCCGCTGGAGAAGTGGTGCCCATGGTGATGGATAGTCGCCAAAGCGAAGAGATCCTGCTCACCGCAGCACAGTCCCTTTTCGCGGTGGCGATTTTGGCGAATCTTTCGTTCTCTCTGACCGAGGCGGTCATCGTTTTTGTCCTGTTCACGACACAACTATTCATTCCCGATCCCCGCTTCCGATACTACTACTCCTTTCTGTACATTTTTCTCGCCTTGGGGTTGGTTCTACTGAAACAAGAGTCGCGCGAAGGTGTGCTTGGTCTCTTCAGTAAAAGGGGTAGTCCTCACGCCGTTAAGGAGAAGTGATCGCGTGAACGGCATCTCTTGGGCGACGCCCCGATTTCTGATGGCCAATTACGCATCCCTTATTGCGGCCTATGGGGTGATGTTGATTTACCTCAGGATAAAAAAGAATGTAACGGCGAGGGCTCCATGCGTGAGTCATTGTGATCGGAGCACAGCCAAGGGGGGTATCCGGACCGGTGCGGCGAGCCAAGGCTTTAAAGTTAGGCTACGGAACGGATTGGAAAATTCTCTCCACGAGAATTTTGATGATCTAATCCGAAGCCCTAGGGGCTGCCATTACGCGAGGTCGCGTGGACCGATCAGTGTTTGGCGGCGGCTTTCTCTTCTTTGATCAGCTCATGGATCAGCCGCGGAACCCCTCCGCAGCTAAAACAGCGCGGCGGTTCAAACTTCGTCTCTCCCTCCGGGTAACGCATGAACCGTTTGTAGAAGGGTTTCTCGGTCCCCACGAAGTCGTCGTAGTAAAATGCCAGTTTGCCGCACTCACTGCACTGTAGATATTTCGCCATTCAGAGTCCTCGTGAATACTATTTTCCAAAGCGCTGGTGATTTTGTCATGCCCGCCCTACGATTCCTTGGGTAGAGCCGAGGGCTTGAATCACTGGCGCATCCTGGACTGAAAAAAAAATCTCCGCTGTCTTATTTTTATTGACGTGTTCCTGTCAGGCCCTAGGGCACGAAGAAATCGCCATTGTCGGGACACGTGCCGCTCGTCGGCCTGACCATAGAGCACCGTCATGCAATTGACGTTGGTTCACCTCACTCATAATTCTGTTGTCAACCTGGACGGCCGAAGAATACTCACGAATGTCGCGAAGGTCAACCAGCTTTCAGAGTCCGGCTAACCATTACTCGCGGTAGGAGAATCCAAACAAAGCCGCCATCGCTGCAAAAGCTTCCCCGTTTGTGGCGGGAGGGAGAAAGACTTTTAAAATCGGTGACACCGTTCCGCCGTGGCGAGAGTTTCACTTGGAGAAATTCACTCCGAGCGTTCTCACTTGGTTTTCGGCCGGAATTGGATTAATGATTACACATTGAAGCCTACCCATACAGGAGGAACGAACAATGGCAGTCCGGCTTTTCCAATCGCAGACTTCTATGTTTTGCGAGAAGGTGAGAGTGGTTTTCGCGATGAAGAAGGTGCCTTACGATATCGTCGACGTGCGTAAGGATGACCGAAAATCGCTACTCGAATATACCCATCAAAGAAAAGTTCCGGTGATGGATTATGACGGGCAATGTGTCATGGACTCCACCTTCATCTCCGCTTTTCTGGAACAGAAGCTTCCGGGAAATAGCATCTATCCCGAAGGCGCCTCAAACAAGGGACTCTGCCTGATGCTGGAGGACTGGTCGGATGAAGTGCTGATTCATGCCAATCATGCCATGCGGAGGGCGGAAACTGCCGGGGCGCGCAAGAAGGCGGAAGATGAGTTTCAAGTTCACTTTAAAACCCTGGACCAGTTCTTTACTGGGAAGAAGTTCATCTTCGACCGCATGACACTGGCCGACATCTCTATCTTTTCGCAGCTCCATTATTTGTACACGGTCGTGAACTACGAAATTCCCAGCCCGTATAGAAATCTCCACGCCTGGATGGAACTGATGCGACAGACGCTCAAGTTAAACTCTCTTGCCGAGAGCTTCATAGCTCAATCCCTTTAAGGGCCGGGTGATGACTAAAGACGTAGTCAGCCCGCGGTTGGGATCGAGTGATGAGAGCGACGAAGTTACCCTACTCCGTTGGCTCCAGGAGCCCGGGGCCCAGTTAAGAAGGGTGGCGCTTATTGGAAGTCGAGACGGACAAGGTCGATGTCGAGATCGAATCCCCTGACGACGGTTTTTTGACAGAGATCAAGGCGCAAGAAGGAAAGACTGTCCGCTTTAACTTCGTTTGTCGCGATCATCGAGAAGGGCGGCTGACGTCAATTCAAGTCAAGTCTCCCCTGCCGAACATGGGCGGTAGAACCTCGAACCACCCGGCATCGAGCGGATTCACTGAATCATTCGTGATTTTTCTAATTTCGTAGCCCATATTATCCGCCTGTAATGGGGAAGGCGTTCAAGCGGGTCGACAGTCGGGTGTGATGCAGTCGCGCTTCTCAAGCTTGCTATTTCGCACTTGCCTGGCCGGGTGTTTGCTAGGTGTTGTCGGAACGATCTATTTTTTCTTCGGGCTCGCCGGCCACGTAGACAATCCCTTCCTCAATTTTTTCGTTGCCGCGAGCGTTATCGGCGCAGCGTTATTGTTTCTTCACGCGTTCCTGATAATCCCGTGGGAAACGAATTGGGTTGGGCGCGGTATTTGGGTCGCAATTACGGTTATCGTCCTCACTGAAATTATTCTTGGGCTCGTTCCGCCAACCGCCCGAGACGAGCTGACGCACCACTTAGCGATTCCACGGCTCTATGCTCGGGCCGGCAGGATTATCGAGGTGCCCTTTGCTCCCTATGCTTATTATCCGATGCTCCTCGACATGCTTTACACCCCGTGGGTGTACTGGGGCTATGATTCTGTTCCGAAGCTGATTCACGGCCTATTTGGCTTACTTACAGGCCTTGTGCTTCACGCCTATCTGTCGCGCCGCATGAATGCTATCTACGGACTGTTAGGTTTTTTCTTTTTTCTCTCGATCCCCGCGGTCCTGCGTCTTAGCCATTCGGCCTATGTCGATCTCGGAGTCACCTTCTATTCCACTGCATCCTTGCTGTGCATTCTCCGCTGGCGCGAAGAAAAAGAGTCCAAGCAGTGGCTAATCTTGGCAGCAGCGTCCGCCGGATTTTCTGTGGCCGTAAAACCCAATGGATTCGTCGTCTGGCTGCTGATGTTTTTTCTTTTTGCTTTCATGGTTGCGAACGAGCCGAAGAGGGGTCTTGGGATGTTGATGTCCGAGCTAACGGTTTTTTTCCTCATCGGCTCATTGCCTTTTTTACCGTGGCTGATGAAAAACTGGTACCAAACAGGCAATCCCTTCTTTCCGCTTATGGGAGGTTTCTTCCCTACCAGAGTTGCGCCGGGAGCCATCACGTCGCTGAGTCTTGTTGAGATCGGCATCCTTGCGAAGCGTCAGTTGCTCTATGGAGAAACCTGGTGGCAGATAGCAGGTCTGCCGTTCCGCGTGTTCTTCTCGGGTCAGGATGACAATCCCCAATACTTCGATGGAGTGCTTAGCCCCGTCTTGATCCTTCTTTTGCCATGGGTTTTTAAAGGAAAATGGCTCGAGGAAAAATGGCTGGTCGGGAGTTTCGCGTTTCTTTTCTTAGCCTATGCGATTTTCCTCGTTGATCTTCGCATTCGCTACATTCTTCTCATCGTTCCGCCGCTGGTTGTATTGATGGTCTATGGTGTTTTTAACGTCTATCTGCGCGTTAAGCAGCCGGTGATTCTCTACGGGGGCCTGTTGTTGTTTGCCGGCCTGCACGCGACCTATCTCTGGCACTACCTCCGCGAAGCCGCGCCGGCCGGTTATCTATCCGGACAAGAGAGCAGGGAGGAATATCTCACAAGGACACTCGCGGATTATCCGGCTTATCGTTTCATCAATCGTGAGCTTCCGCAGGGCGCGAGAATTTATCTTCTCTTTATGGGACGAAGGGCGTATTATTGCGAGCGGGACTACTATCACGACGGCGGCGAGCTTCCCGGCTTGCTTTTAGCGGCGCTGCGGTCGGCCAAGGAGCCGGCGGATATTGGTCGCCAGCTCAATGCCAAGCAGTTGACGCATCTCTTGGTAAGAGACGAACTTTTAGTGCGATTTCTGCGCGATAACTTGGACCCGGCACAACAACGGATGTGGGACCGGTTTGTTTCCAGCCACTTGGAAGCTTTATTTCACGATCGCGGCTATTCCGTTTTGCAACTCCATGGCAAGTTCGTGTGAAATATCGATCATAATTCCGGTCTTCAATGAAGCCGAGAGTCTCTCTGAGTTGTTGAACAAGATTCTTGCGTTGCACCTGCCAGGCTCGGAGATCATTGTTGTCGATGACGGTTCAACCGACGGCACTGCCGATGTCGCGATGAAGACTGGCGCAAATGTGGTCCGCCATCCCTACAACATTGGCAACGGCGCCGCCGTCAAGACGGGTATCAGAGCGGCCCGCGGAACGTTCCTCGTCTTGATGGATGGCGACGGCCAGCATAAACCCGCAGATATCCCCAAGTTGCTGGCGGATGCGAACAAGTATCACATGGTTGTGGGCGCGCGCGGAAAGGGCTCGAAACTGAGATTTCACCGCTATATCGCGAATGTCGTTTATAATTTGCTTGCGTCTTATGTGACTCGGTTTAAGGTCAGCGACCTCACTTCGGGATTTCGGGTTCTTTCCCGCTCTGATGCGTTACGGTTCATTGATCTTTTGCCCAATACGTTTTCCTATCCGACGACACTGACGTTGGCCTTTCTCCGTTCGGGGCTCACCGTGAAATATGTGCCGATTGAATCACTCTACCGCGCCGGTCAAAGCAAAATTAGTCTAGCGTCGGACGGTATCCGCTTTCTGCTGATCATCACCAAGATCGCCACATTATTCGCTCCCTTTCGCGTCTTTCTGCCTGTGAGCGCTTTTTTCTTCTTTACGGGTGTCGGCTATTACGTTTACACTTACATTACCGAGCATCGCTTCACCAACATGTCGGTTTTTCTTCTAACCACAGCCGTCATTGTCTTCATGCTAGGCCTGGTGTCCGAACAGATTGCCCTCTTGAGAATGGAGCGCGTTTCCTCTCCGGGGAGTCACCTGACTGGGAAAGAATAACGGGTCTCTCCCTGCATGGGTAAATCAATTGCTCGATGAACGACTCTTCTGCCGGCTAGACCGGGCCTTGTTCCAACCTCGATAACGCGATCTGTCAGAAAACAGACCCAGCATGAAGATAATGACGGCAAGAGTCAGCAAAAGAAGGCCAGTATTGGTGAACGCGCCCTTCGGAGATAGGCACGAGATTGGCTGGCCCACTCCTGCAGAAGAAAACGGTTTCATGGCGAGAAAGCCGTTCCTACGAGCGGATCTACTGGCATTCTCGGGGTTTTGCGCCACAGACCGTTATGGTTCGATACAAACAGCCATACTGTAATGCGGATCTCATGAAAGTCTGCTACTGGGGAACGTTTGAAAGGCAATATCCGCGCAATGCCATACTGATCTCGGGCCTGCGGCAAAGCGGCATTGAAGTCATCGAATGCCATTTTGCCTTGTGGAATGAGGGCTTTCGGTACAACAAATTAACCCTGCTCTCGGGCTTCGTAAGTAAGCTTCGTTTTCTCAGCAGAACCCTTGTTGCTTATGCAACGCTCATTTATCGCTACCTTTTTTTAGGCGAGCATGACGCGGTCGTTGTCGGCTACTGGGGGCACATTGATGTCTTTTTCTTAGCGCCGTTTGCAAAGTTGAAACGAAAGCCGATAATCTTTGACGCCTTTTTTTCGCTCTACGATACCGCCATTTGTGATTGGAAACTTGCGCCAAAGAACTCTTGGTTAGCCCGGCTTTGTTATCTTGTGGACTGGAGTGCCTGCCGGCTGGCGACGCTTGTGCTTGTGGACACGAAGGCGCAAAGAAATTTTTTTTGCCAGGAGTTCGGGCTTGCTGAGGAGAAGGTTCGCTGGCTCTATATGGGCGCAGACGAGTCTTTGTTTGCGCCCTACCCCGAGGCTCCATGTCCCGCACCTTTTCGCGTTCTCTACATTGGGAACTATGTGCCCCTTCATGGTGTCCCGATCATTTTGCAAGCAGCCCGACTCTTGGACGGAGAAGAGATAGAGTTCTGGCTGATTGGCGAAAACCATCTCGAGGACCCGGTCCTTAAGGACCTTATAAGCAATTCAAATCCGGAACGTGTGAAATTTTATTCTTGGATGCCGCCCCAGGAGCTCCGAATCAAGATAGGGGCCGCCGATGTTTGTCTTGGTGTGTTTGGAACATCGAGCAAGGCCAAGAGGGTCATACCGGGAAAGGCCTTTCTCGCGCTCGCAATGGCGAAGCCGCTCATCACGGGTGATTCGATAGCAGCGCGGGAACTGTTGGAAGACGGGGAAAACGCGATTCTATGTGAAATGGGCAGCTCACGTGCCCTTGTCGATGCAATTTTGCGCCTCCAAAGAGACACCCCTTTGCGGCAGCGGATCGGTAGGGAGGGGAGAAAGTTGTTTCAGAATCAGTGCAGGCCCGCAGTTCTGGGGTCGAGTTTAGCTCATCTCATTGAAAAAACCGTCAGTCGAAAACAGATGGAGGGGCAGTGAAGCGCGTGAGCGTCATCATACCCAATTGGAATGGCAAAGAACTCCTCGCGCCCTGCCTCGATTCCCTCTATCGTCAAGAATTCGACGGTTTTGAAGTCATCCTAGTCGACAACGGATCGATTGACGACTCGATCTCTTTTGTTCAGAAAAATTTTCCTCAGGTAAGGATCATTCGTTTTGAAGAAAATCGTGGCTTCAGCGCAGCCGTCAACGCTGGCATTGCTGCTTCAAGCTCTCTCTACGTCGCGCTTCTCAACAACGACGCCGTAGTTCAACCCCTATGGCTGAAGGAGTTGGTGGGTGCCCTTGATGCTAATGCTGAAGTTGGCTCAGCGGCCTCAAAGATTCTGTTTTTTTCCGATCCCACAAGTGTCAACAGTGCCGGGGACGAATTTAGTTGGTTTGGCGTAGCCTATCAAAGGCGGCTCACGCGTGGAGACGCGGATCATTTTGATACGCCGCGATACGTATTTAGCGCTTGCGCGGCGGCAGCCCTCTACCGCAGAGAACTATTCGAAAAAATCGGACTATTCGACGAGGGTTTCTTCGCTTATCATGAGGATGTGGATTTAGGTTTTAGAGCTCAGCTTGCGGGCTACCGCTGCCTCTTTGTTCCCACAGCCATTGCTCATCACAAGCACCGCGCAACCTCCTCGAGGGTACCTAGCCTGTGGTTTTACCTGAAGGAACGGAACAAATATTTCGTCCTCATCAAAAACCTACCAGGAACGCTCCTTTTTATCTGCCTTCCATTGATTGTGTTTCATGAGGGACTCTGTTTGCTAAAGGCGGTGCTCAGAGGATATCCGGTGTCTTATGCGAAAGCGCTACGGGATGTGATCCGCGACTTTCCCCGGTTACTTCGAATCCGAAGCCAGATCCAGGCACGCAGAAATGTAAACAATGCTTACGTGCGTAACTTAATGCGCTTCAAGGATCCAATCTGGATTGGCTTTTACAAGATGGGAAGCTGGATTGGAAAATAAGGATCGGTCCGCAGTGGCTGCGACAAATTATCAACTCGCTTTATCCCTTGGCGGGCTTACGGCCGTTAACATCCTTGTGACATGCGTCATCCATGGTTACGTGCTAATTGCCATCGGCCCAGGAGTACAAACCGATGGTTTATTTGCCGGCGCGGCGATACCGCAGTTGCTCTTAACGATTATAGGCGGCTCTCTTACGCAGGTCTTGGTCCCGCTCTTGACGGCGGAAGAAGATGATGAGCAGTTTAGGCACGATGCCTGGAGTTTTTTTGTAGCTATCGGGGCAGTCTTTACCGCTTTGGCTGTTTTCTTAAGTTGGTCTTCACCCTTCTGGATTCCTTTGTTATTTCCTGGATTATCCGACGCGGGGACATCGCTGGCTGTCGAGTTAACGCGAATCCAACTGCTCGCAATGGTCTTCACAGGTCTCGGGGGTGCGTTGCGGGCCGTCCAATATGCTCGGCAGCGTTTTCTGTGGGCCGAGTGTGGTCGTCTCATGGAGTCACTTATTGGCTTGGGTCTTCTTATCTGGACCTTGCCTAGATATGGCGTCAGGGTGGCGGCCTGGGTGAGCGTATTACGAGGGATAGTACAAACACTCTTATTGTTGCCTGGGTTGGGAGCGTATCGTCGACCGAACTGGGGAAATGCCGCCACCATTCAGGCGTGGCATCGATTAAAACCGTTGGTCTTGGGAAATCTCTATTACAAATCAGGTCCATTAGTCGATCGCTTTCTTTCCTCCATGGTACCCGCAGGAGGACTTTCCTTATTTTTTCTCGGTCACCAGATCTACGGAGGGGTAAATGATCTCATCAACAAAGCCGTTACCGTGCCCATGGTTCCCCTCCTGGTAAAAACCGCAGCAGCATCAAATTGGTCGAGCTACCGAAGACTTTACCACCGACGACTCGGCTGGGTCGTGACCGTAACTTCCGTGGGGTATCTCCTTCTTGTCTTCGTTGGCGAAAACGTTTTGGCTCTGCTAGTAGGACACGGTGGAGTCACAGCGGATAACATAAGGCTTCTTTGGTTGATACTGCTGGCCATGGGAGGCTTCCTTATCGCCGGTGGCATGGGACAGATCTTAGCAGGAGCCTTTTACGCTGAAGGCGACACACGCACCCCTGCGACCATAGGCACGATCGGCTTCACGCTCGGAACAGCTCTCAAGATCATCGGCTTCTGGCAGGTCGGCCTTGTTGGGCTAGGCATCGGGACAACGGTGCACCAGTTGTTTAACACAGCGGTGCTTTATCTGTTTTTGGAAAAGAGGTTCAAAAAATTTCTTCTTCGCGGCAAACGGCTCGCCCTAAAAGAGGAAAGAGAAAATTTTGTCTTTAGGAACGTTCCCAAAAAAATAGTTCCGTGTCCTCTGTGTGCGGGCATCGAGTTTCGAATGCTCGCTTCCAATGATCGCTACAACATGGAAGTCCAGACCGTAAGCTGCCGTCGGTGCGGGCTCGTCATGACCAATCCCGTCCCAACTGAGGAAGCGATGCGGGATTTTTATGAGCATCATTACCGGCGCTATTACCGCAGAACTGAAACGCCTTCGATCCAGTACATAGAGGAATTCGGTTTGGCGAATAGAGCCAAGTACACGGCGGGTTATCTGCAGGAACGAAATCTTTTTTTCAAGAGCGCCAGGATATTAGATGTCGGTTGCAGCGAAGGGAGCCTCCTGAAGGAGATTAAACGACGCGACCCAGGCGTAGAAGTCGTCGGCATCGAACCTAATGTAGCATTCGCAAAGTTCGCTCGGGATCACGTGGGAAGCAAAGTCTACTCCACCTTAGCCGACTTATCAGCGAACGGGGAGTCAGTATTCGATTTGATCATTGTAAATCACGTATTAGAGCACGTCGAAAATCCGGTTGACCTACTGACACGGCTAAAACATCTTATGGCTCGCGGTGGATCTATCTATGTTGACGTTCCTGACATAAACGCCTACAGGTCTCTCGCCGACTTCCATATTGCTCATCGTTACCACTTTTCCGTCCGTACATTACTCGCTACAGCACACAAAGCTGACTTACGTGTGGCCGATATCGGTCGCCATAGCCCCCCACACCATCCCTACTCTGTCCGTTCTCTGCTCATGCTTCAATGCGCGCAGCCAACGATGCCCGAAGCTGAGCTCGATGACGGAGGGGTCTATGACCGGATAAGGGCCATCAATCGGTGGGGCTGGTATTATCATCTTCGTCAGCGTGTTCTCCGCCTCGGCCTGCGCATTTTAGGTAGAGCTTTTCGAACACTAGATAAAAAAATGGAGAGCCATGGGGAAATTTCGTGATAGCATTCATAACGCCAGAAGAGTTATCCACCGTTACCGGCGGAAGAACTTTCGGGACCGTTTACCCCTGAAGGGCTACGAGGAACAGCGGAATGAGACCAAGTTCGTGGATCTTCTAAGTGATGCGGATTTGATTGAACTTAACAATATTTTAGACTGGAACTGCTTTACGGTGGATCGGCATGGGCGAAGATTTGGCAATGCCGCCTGGCGCGGAAAGCGGAGCAAGCCTGAAGTTATTCCGGACAGACGAATTTTGTTGCTCAATGATCGATTTGATCTCGCAACGAAACATGTCCTGGAAGTTGGTTGTTTCGAAGGAAACCATACGATTCCACTCTGTCAATATGCAAAAAAAGTAACGGCC
>DASQUN010000309.1:0-7668 GCA_035641275.1 Candidatus Udaeobacter sp.
GGGTTCTCTCGGAGTTGACGGGACTTTGGTGATCGAGATCTCGCCGCTGTCTTCGTTAAAAAAGACGAAATCTGAAAATGTTCCTCCTGTATCGACAGTGACGCGGTACTTCGCCATCGCTGTTTCGTCTATCATCAAACCTATAGGTCTTCAATCCTGTTTCGCCAGCGATTTGACTTGGCCGTTGCCAAAAGATTTGCTTGTTGTATTTTTTTCTTGACAGCTCCCGACTGAGATAATATTCCCGTCGAGACGTGACGCAACGCCAGGGAAAAAGAGGTCTTGGGTCGGGGCTGCTCGACCGGATTGAGCGCTGGGGCAACAAACTTCCCCATCCGTTCAATCTGTTTCTTCTCTTCTCGCTGGCTGTTCTCCTTCTGTCCTGGATCGCCCATTCTATGGGAATATCCGTCACTCATCCGCTGACAGGAAAAGCCGTCATCGCCGTCAATCTCCTCGATCGCCAGGGAATCCAAAATATCGTCACGAAGGCGGTCGGCAATTTCACCGGATTTGCTCCGCTTGGAACGGTGCTCGTTGCGATGATTGGAGTGGGGGTGGCCGAGCGCAGCGGCCTTTTTTCGGCGGTGCTCAAGGGTTTCGTGCGCAGCGTGCCGCCGTGGTTGATTACGTCCGCCCTCGTCTTTGCCGGTGTCAACGCGAGTCTCACGGTCGATGCCGGCTATGTGATCCTTATCCCCCTCGGCGCCGTCCTTTTTTCCCAGGTTGGCCGTCACCCGATCGCAGGTCTGGCGGCCGCCTTTGCGGGGGTGTCCGGAGGATTCAGCGCCAATCTGTTCCTCACCCCCGTGGATCCTCTCTTGGCTGGCCTCACGCAGGAGGCCGCCCGGCTCTACGATCCAAGCTACCAGGTCCCGGCGACGGCCAACTACTATTTCATGATCGGTTCGACTTTCTTGCTGACTCTAATAGGCGCGGCGGTGACCCGCTGGATCGTTGAGCCTCGATTGGGGTCTTATGGAGCAGAGCGCGACGAAGGAGCGGACTTTTTACACGTGCAAGAACGACGTGGGCTCGTAGCCGCGGGATTGACTGTGGTCTTGGAGATCGTCTTGTTGTCGGTCTTGATCCTTCCCGAGAACGCGCTGTTGCGTGACGCGAAAGGAACCCTCGATCCATTCTTTCAGGGGATGGTGGTTTTGATGTCCTTAGGTTTCCTGCTTCCAGGCGTCGCCTATGGGCTGGCAGCGGGAACGATCAAGAGCAATCGGGACGTCGGACGAATGATTGAGGAGACTCTCGGAACGATGGGCAGCTACATCGCTCTTGCATTCGCAGCGAGCCAGTTTGTCGCTTACTTCGGCTGGTCGAACCTGGGTTTGATTCTGGCTATCACCGGCGCTGACTCGCTGCGCATATCGGGGCTTTCCGGAATTCCACTCATCCTCTTGTTTATCTTGGTCTGCGCGGCCATCGATCTCTTCGTCGCGAGCGCCTCCGCCAAATGGGCGGTCATCGGGCCGGTGTTCGTCCCTATGCTGATGATCATGGGCTACTCGCCGGAGCTAACCCAAGGAGCCTACCGGATCGGCGATTCCTTCACCAATATCATCACCCCGCTCATGCCCTACATGCCGTTGGTCATCGCTTTCGCCCAGAAATATGAGCCCCGAATCGGGCTTGGGACGTTATTGACACTGATGCTTCCGTATTCAGTGGCATTTGCAATCGGTTGGACGGTCCTCCTGGCGTTATGGCTCCTTCTTGGAATCCCCTTGGGTCCGGGCTCCGGCATGGTCTATCCTCCGGCCTGATCGTTCATGCTGCTAAATCGGCGACGGCAATTGAACCAGCCTTTGTCGAGGAAATTCGAGAAATGGAGATAAGCCCCATTGTTCATTCCAGAGTCGATGGGACCGACGTCAGTAGGGTGTCCATCCCGGCGATATTATTGAAGCGTATGCCACAAATATTTACTATAATTTTTGATAGCATTCACCTAATTAGCGGCATGGCGACGAGGAAGGAGGCTCCTCAAATGGCGGGTGAGACCCGCAAAATCATCAGGCGTAAGCGCGCGCAAGCGAGGCTGCGGACTTCTGAGATTCGTTACCGGCGACTCTTTGAAACCGCCCAAGATGGGATGCTTATTCTCGATGCCGTCACGCGAAAAATCACCGACGCCAACCCATTCGTGATGGAGTTGCTGGGCTACTCCCGCGACGAATTACTCGGCAAGGAACTCTGGCAAATCGGTTTGCTCAAGGACGCTCAAGCGAGCCGCAGGGCTTTTCGAGAATTGAAGCAGAAAGGCTATATCCGCTACGAAGACTTACCGCTCCAATCCAAGGAGGGAACGCAACGGGAAGTGGAATTTGTCAGCAACGTCTATGCGGAAGACGGCCATCAAGTGATTCAATGCAACATTCGCGATATCACCGCTCGCAAGCAGGCAGAGCATGGCTTACGAAAGGCCAATGACGAGCTCATGGTTTTGGTGGGCGAATTGCGGCGCCGTGACAGTGAAATGCAGTTGCTCAACCGCATGCATGATCTGCTTCAGACCTGTACCACACAGGAGGAGGCCTATAAAGTGATTGCCCTGATCGCGGGTGAACTATTCGCCGGGCAAAACGGTTGTCTAGCGATCTTGCATGCTTGGGATCAGGTTCTTGAGACGGTTGGGCGCTGGGGCAATGACGCGCCAGTGGAGCCCATTTTTTCATTGGAGGATTGTTGGGCGCTGCGGCGAGGTCAACTCCATGAAGTCATTGATCCACAGGCCGGCTTGCTATGCCGTCATTTTGTTCGTCAACCGGAGACCGGCTACTTGTGTGTGCCCTTGACCGTACAAGGCGAAACGCTCGGGATGCTGTGTCTCCTCGGCGCCGGCGCTAGGAGGGGTGAGCAGCAAATCAGCCCGCAGCAACTGGCCGTGACGGTTACCGAGGCAATCAAGCTGACTTTGTCCAATCTGAAACTGCGGGAGAAACTACGCGAACAGGCTATCCGTGACCCGCTGACCGGACTGTTCAACCGGCGCTTCTTGGAAGAGACGCTGTCGCGCGACGTGTATCGCGCACAGCGCGGGAAATCCCCCCTGTGCATCGTGATGCTCGACCTCGATGATTTCAAGCGGTTCAACGATACTTTCGGTCACGCTGCCGGCGACTCGCTGTTACGCGAGTTGGGGCGGCTGCTGCGTGAAAAGCTCCGCAAGAATGACATCTCGTGCCGCTACGGGGGAGATGAGTTTGTGCTCGTTCTGCCCGATTCACCGCTGGTGGACACCCAGAAGCGAGTAGAAGAGATTTGTGTGCTGGCCAAGGGACTGCAGATTGCACGGCGGCTCTTTGCTTGGCACTATGACCCTGTCCGGCGGCGTCGCGCAGGCGGGTGTCCACGGCTCCAATCCGAGCGAATTGCTACGCGCAGCTGACAACGCGTCATATGCTGCCAAGCAGGCCGGGCGCGACCGCGTCGTGATCTACCAGGCGAAGGAGTCATAGCTCGAGACGGGTGGAGGAGAGATTCATGAGTCAAAGACTTTGACTCGCAATGATTTCCGGTCGTGGCCAATGATACATTGCGCCTCTGGAAAGGGCTCCAAGATTTGCGTGTGGACTACCGACAATCATACCCGTGTTCTTCCAATACTCGGGTTTCGCATCTATTGACATCGCGCTCAGGCTTTTCTACGATCCGGCCCATGATTAAACTCATAGATCAGATGCGGGAGTTGATTGATAATGCTTTGGCCAACGGTTGCCCTTGCGTGCTTGCGACAGCAGCGCCAGACGGCGAGCCCGATATCGGCTACAAGGGAAGCATGATGGTCTTTGATGACGAGTCCCTCGCTTACTGGGAGCGCACGCGGCGCCAGCATTTGAAAAACGTCACGGCCAACCCAAAGGTGGTTGTGCTATTTCGAGACGGCAAGACGAAAGTCGCCTGGCGTTTTCACGGGGTCGCCACGGTCTACGACGAGGGTCCGCTTAGGGATCAGGTCATGTCACGCACCGTGCCAGCAGAGCTGGAAAAGGACCCAGAGCGCAAAGGCTCAGCCGTCATCATCCGGCTTGATAGAGTCACCAACATGGGGGGCCAGGTCCTGCAAAGCCGATAGCGCACGAATCACGCACTGAACCGCCCGTAAAAGCCATTTCGGCAACCCGCTCGTTTTACCGCTTCCACGTCAGTGCATACGCGCGCCAAAGGCGGTATTTCGATTTCCGCCAGAATGTTTTCACGGGCAGAATTCGCCACTCAATAACCTGAGATTCGGCGCGACCGGATATCGTCAAATTTTTCACTAGCGAGCATCCTCTCTGCTGAAGCGACGGCTCACGAATCAGTCTGGCTTGATTCGAGGTACTCTTTGAGTGCGACGGCATTATTGTATCGGTCCTCTTTGGCGCCAAAGACAAGCGTCACAGGCTTCTGTCGGCTTAGCTTGCGAAACTGTTTGACGAGGTCGGGATTCTTTTGCAGCTCTCGAAAATATCTTCTTCGAAACGTCTTCCATTTGGCGGGATCGTGACCGAACCAATTCCTGAGCTGGGCGCTCGGCGCGATTTCTTTAAGCCATAGGTCGATCCGGCCAGAACTTTTCGAAATGCCCCGCGGCCAAAGACCGTCTACCAGCACGCGGAATCCGTCGGACCGCTTCGGTGCCTCATAAGCGCGCTTGAGCCGAATGACCATAGTGAGTTTTCTGAGCCGCGATCAAGCGGCGTCGGTCCGCTCTTCTCGCGGTGAAGATCCGGCAGATGCGGCGGCACGTTCGTTCCATTTTTCATTCAGCTGCTTTTCTTCCAGCCTGCTCGTGATGCTTTTCGTCCCGTTCGATAACACTAATTCGACCATCGGTTTCGATATAGGCTTCTTTTACTTTTGAAATTTCCGATATTCCCTGCTGGCGCAACTGCCCTTTCAAATCGACTTCTGTAATCAACTCTCGCCGCAGGTTTTGGTGCAACAGCTGGCCGTCCTTAATCAGGAGCAGGGGAGCCGGCTCGATAAGTCGCTGCAAACGAGGAAATCTAAAGCTCAACCAGTCGAGCGCGTAGCTCCAGAAAATAATCGTCGCGACAAGAAGAATGCCATCGGGAAGCGATTTGTATTCGCCCGCCATGGCATTCTGGGATGCGTCGGCGAGCAGAACAATCAACAGCAAATCGGTCATTCCCAGCGTTCCGCCTTGGCGTTTCAAAGTGACGCGCAGCAACAAGAAAAGTGACAGGTACATCACCGATCCGCGGAGGATGATTTCTATCAGCGGAATCGTTGGCAGAACAACGTTCTTCCATTCGATATCAGATATCATCTTTGCTCCCTCCAATCTGTTTGGTTGGACAAGAACTAAATAAAGAATAGACTGCCCATTGGAAAGGGCAAGGCGTTTGTATGGGTTGACACCCGGGCTCGTGTGTCTCTAGTATCCGGTGTCGGATCGCTGAAGCGAGGGCAAATATGACAAAGACATGCGCGATAGTTCCTGTTGCCGTCATTCTGTTAACGCTGTTCGTCTCTGCTGCCTCTCCGCAGGAAAAAAAAATAGACAAGATCAGGGTGGGTGGTGGCTCCGCGTCGGCGACGCAGATGTCGCTCTGGCTTGCCAAAGAGGGCAACTATTACGAGAAGCACGGGCTCCATGTCGAAGCGATCAGCATTCCAGGAAGCTCTTTGGCTCTCCAGGCGATGCTCGCTGGAGAACTGCCGATCATTCAGCTTGGCGGCGCCGCCTCGATCCAGGCGAATCTCTCCGGTGCCGACACCGTTATCATTGCCACCATTGTGCGCAAGTTTCTTTTCTGGATTTTCGCCACGCCGGGCATCGACCGATTGGAAGATCTAAAAGGCAAGGTGTTCGGCACCACTCGTTTCGGAACGCTCTCCGATCTCGCCGCCCGGTTTGCTCTGCGAGCACACGGGATTGATCCGGAAAGAGATATCACCATGGTGCAGACCGGCGGCCCGGTGGAAGCGATTACCGCCATGGTTGGGGGAAAGATTCATGCCGCGGCCTTGAGCCCGCCGGCAACGCTTAGTGCGAGGAAGTTCAAACTGAAAGAGCTTCTCGATATGTCCAAGCTGGAAGCCGACTATCATATCAACGGCGTGGTTACCACTCGAAGATTTTTACGTTCTCATGAGGATGTGGTCCGGCGCTTTCTCCGAGCGTACATCGAGGGAGCGGCCCGCGGGCGCAAGGACAAGAACTTCGCGTTGAAGGTGATGGGCAAGTACTTTAGAACCGATGACCGGGAAATTCTCGAGGAAAGTTTCGATACGACTATCAAATCCAATTTCGCTTTTCCGCCCTATCCGTCCATCCCGGGCATTGCCAGCTTGATTCAAGGGCTGGAAAAGCAGAATCCCAAGGCAAAAGGGGCCAAACCTGAAGAGTTTGCGGATAGCCGTCTGGTGAAAGAAATCGATCAAAGCGGTTTCGTTAAGTCGGTCTTGCAGTGAGATACGCTGGTGTCGGGTGTCCGATGCGTTTCCTCGCGCTATTTCCGCATATTGAGGATTGCCATCCGGCCGATCCGCATGAACCGGGTCGATCCTGCACGGTGAGATCGATCTTGCCCTCGTCTATTGAAATGAGATGCCAACTCAACGCGCGAGCTGTTGGTTGACACTCCCGTTCCCCGTCGACTAAGATCCAATCAATCCGAGAGGAGGAGCGATTATGGCTTATGACGTGCTCGTCAAAGGGGGTCGGATTTACGACGGGAGCGGATTGCCGTCATATCTCGGCGACGTTGCGGTCAAGAATGGCCGCATCGTGGAAACGGGACGAATCAGCGGCGAAGCGAAGCGCGTCATTCAGGCGGACGGGCTCGCGGTATCGCCAGGCTTTATCGATTTCCATACGCATCTCGATGCGCAGCTGCTCTGGGATCCGATTGCGACTTCCTCCTGCTTCCACGGCGTGACCACCGTCATTCCGGGAAACTGCGCTTTGGCTCTGGCCCCTTGCCGCGAGCAGGATAGAGACGCCATCCTGGGAAGCTTTGAGCGGGTGGAGGCCATGCCGCTGCCGGCGTTGCGCGCGGGTGTTGACTGGGCCTGGACGACTTTTCCTGAATATCTCAATCGGCTCCGTGGCAGACTCGGGGTGAACGTCGGTGCGCTGATGGGTCACGTCGCGCTGCGTCAGTTCGTCATGGGCAATGCAGCATCGGAACGCACCGCAACTCCGGCCGAGATCGAAACGATGAAAGACCTCCTCAAAGAAGGGGTCAAAGCGGGAGCCCTCGGGTTTTCGACCAATCAGAATCCGGTTCACATGTACGCCGATGGCCGGCCAATTCCGAGCCGGCTCGCAACGGACGAGGAAATCGTCGAGTTGGCTTGTGCGTTGGGAGAAATCAATCAAGGCGCCGTGCAAATCTCCCGGGGTTCTTTGGGCGTTTCCGTTCCCATGGTCGAGACGGTGCAGCTTTTCGAGAAAATCGCGGCCCATTCCGGTCGCCCGGTGATCTGGCAAAGTATCGCGCATCGTTGGGATCGACCCAATGAGTGGCGCGAATTGTTGAATTTGGCGCAGCAGTCATTGGCAAAAGGCATACAGTCCTATCCGCTCTGCAATGCGCGGCTCTTCAACAACCGGTTAACATTGAAGAACGCGCAAGTCTTCGACGACCTGCCCACTTGGAAACAAATTCTCTTCTTACCGATCGAGGAACGAATGAAAGTTTT
>DASQUN010000310.1:0-2311 GCA_035641275.1 Candidatus Udaeobacter sp.
AGTTATCGCGATCACGGCATCGGCGATGACGCACAACAGGACCACCATGCTTGCCGAAGGATTCGATGGCTATCAAACCAAGCCGATTAGTTTGAAAGATTTTCTCGGCGAAGTGGAAAGGGTGCTTGCCGGACGCGTTCGTTAAGGGAGAAGCAAAAGGTGGGGAGTTTGTGCGTGATTATAACTATTTCTCTTCGAATTCAACGGGGAAGAGCCGATGGTGGTCACGGATGCCACGATCGGTGGTACAAAATGCTGTGCGGCGGGCGGAGCTGTGGGCGACTAGCAAACGGTCGAATGGGTCATGAGTCCACTCCAACCTCAGAGCGTGGCGGACAAGGCTAGTCAGCGGGATGTCATCGACGGTAAAGCGTGCATCGCTCATCACAGCATTCATAAATTCAGGATTACGAACAGTAAGACGTCCAATTGCGACGAGAAATCGGAATTTCCAGAAAAGACACGGGAGATACACTCCACGGACGGTACCGGTCGATCCAGGGAAATTCCGCGATTCGCCTCAGATCAAGAAGTGCGTATCAAGGAGAAGTGTCAACGTGCTGCCCGCCGCCGCGAAACGAGACCGCCCTCAGGACCCCGCCACTCCCACGACCACCGATCTGCCCGGTCCGCATCCGATACGCGCAGAAGTTTTTTGTATCGCCGAGTGTCGGAGCCGTTCCTCTTTTCGTTCGACTCCTCCCGGCGCAGCACCAGCCGACGACCTTTGCGTTGGACTACGATCACCTCGCCATCCAGAGCTTCGTCCAGGAGGCGGAACCAATGCTTCCTTGCTTCAGAGGCCTTAACATTTTTCATATGTACAATGTACAAGAACCCAATGAAGAAACTCAAGACAGTCATCGCCGTGCAACGGATCGCCTGATCTTAGAGACCTGAGTAAACGTGAATACTCCTGCCAAAATTCTGGTCGTTGATGACACTTCAAAGAACGTAAAGCTTCTTGCCGACTTATTGATCGTCAAGGGCTACAGCGTCGTGACTGCGGAGTCCGGGCGAGAAGCCCTAGCGCGATTGGAGGCCGAGCGGCCGGATCTCGTTCTCTTGGATGTCGTCATGCCGGAGATGAGCGGGTATGAAGTCTGCCAGAAGATTCGTGAAAACCCGGCAACTCAGATCCTGCCCGTGATTATGGTAACCGCTCTCGATCCTTCGGAAGAGCGAGTCAAGGGGCTCGATGCCGGGGCCGATGATTTTCTCACCAAGCCGATCAATCGGGCCGAACTGCTCGCCCGAGTCCGCTCGCTGCTCAGGATCAAGGAGCTTCATGACGAGGTTCAAACTCAAGCCGTCGAACTTGCGCAGTGGAATAAAGACTTGGAACAGCGCGTTCAGGAGCAGGTCAGCCAACTCGAGCGCCTCGGCCGGTTGAAACGTTTCTTTTCGCCTCAACTCGCCGATTTGATCGTTAGCGGCGACGCCGAAGATCCGCTGAAAACCCATCGCAGAGAATTAACTGTTGTCTACCTCGATCTGCGCGGTTTCACCGCTTTCGCTGAGTCCGCAGAGCCCGAGGAGGTGATGGAAATTTTACACGAGTATCATGCCGCAATGGGCAAGTTGATCCTTGAATACGAGGCAACGTTGGAACACTTTGCCGGCGACGGCATGATGATTTTCTTCAACGACCCCGTGCCCGTCGAAAATGCCGCGGAGCGAGCCGTGCGCATGGTGCTGGTCATGCGCGAGCGGGTGAAAGAGCTCAGGGTCAAGTGGCGCAAGTTCGGCCACGATCTCGACTTCGGCGTCGGCATAGCCCAAGGGTATGCCACCATCGGCGCCATCGGCTTTGAAGGCCGTTGGGAGTACGGCGCCATTGGCAGCGTGCCCAACCTGTCGGCGCGTCTGTGCGGTGAAGCCAAGTCGAGCGAAATTCTCGTTTCGCAGCGCGTGCTCGCGAGCGTGGAAGAGCTCGTCGAGGCCGAAACCATGGGTGAACTGACTCTCAAAGGTTTTCATCGTCCCGTGCCAGCTTACCGAGTACTTGGCCTCAAAGAGGCAAGGGGTTAGGGTCAGGGGCAAGTTGTTTCCATGCTTTTGTTCCGGATGACGGGCTTCAGTCCGTAACTTAGCACCTTGGCGGCTTGACGGGAGATGAATCCGAATCGAAAAAGGATGCTCTCGCGCAAACATGTCCTGAGCAAGGCCGAAGGAGCGCAAAGACGCAAGCATAAGGGGATAAATTTAAAGCACGGAGAACGCCCATGCGAGACCGGGCTACTGTTTTCGAAGCAGGTGAGGGCACATTACTTAGCGCGCGCGGAAGTGCGATGTTTTTTAAAGCGACCCA
>DASQUN010000311.1:0-5259 GCA_035641275.1 Candidatus Udaeobacter sp.
GACACTGGAAACTACTAAATGCCTTGTCGAACATCTTTATTGCGGGCTGAACGCCTTTCGAAGCAAAAGGAGGAATGTCATACCAAAGAGCGTTCTCGGCCCAATGCCTTGTGCTTTGCGCCCCGGTCATGGATTCAGTCATATCTTTAAGTATGGAGATAAGGATCTGCTCATCGTTCTCTGTACTTTCTACCTTCTTGGCAATTGTTTCAGCTATTTGAGTTTCTCCTTAAATGTACTCGCTTCTATGCAATGAAAAATATCAGTCCGGCTCATCCTCTAATTCTAGAATATCCAGGAATTCGACAAACCTCATCGGTGCCCAGCTGATCTCTGGACTGAACTAACATTACGAAACTACCCCTTTCGTCTCAACTCTACGATGGTTGTCGAGCCACCCGCCGGAAAACCCAGCACGGCGAAGCCCCGTAACGATGTGAGGACAACGTCGCATCAGCCGCCAAACGAATTCCGAAACGTAATTCTCAATCATCAAAACTATCGGACCCTGATCCAATCCGTAGTAGCCTTTTGAGATCCATCCTTTTTCCGAAGCTTCAGAAAACGTCGGGTTGAAACTGCACTTGAAACCATACTTGCTGGTCATCTCAGGAAAAATTTCGTCGAAGTAACGAATCGAGAGCAGCACAATTTCGGGCGCGAACGGGAGTGAAGCTACGACAGCCCACGGAGCCAGCGTGCCGTCATCCGGCCCGTCCGGAACGCCGCGATTTATGTAATCGAAGAATTGACGCTCCTTGCCGTCGATCGTTTTAATTGCTGGTCCAGGACCATCGCTCGCGGTCAGTCCCCAAATGAATTCGCCATAGCCTTTGAAACCTCGCGGATTGTGAATCGCATACTGCTGCTGAACATAAGTCGCCCGCCGGCTGTTCTCGAAGTAATCGATCCCTTTCTCACGCATATACTCGTCGTGAATCTCCCGAAAGTCGATCCACATATGTGGCAGCTGATGTATGAACAGCGGACCTGCGTAAAGGAATTCATATCCGTAAAGGCTTCTCCACTCATAGGTGTTGGTCCAGGCCTGATAGCTGCTTTTGGGTAATGGGTGCGTAGGCGAGGCGAGGCCGAGAATGTAAAGAATCAAAGCCTCGCAGTAACCTTCCCAACGATATTTGATAAAACCGTCTTCGGGTCGCCATCCATGCGTGACCGTGTCCTTTTCATTCTGCGCCCATTGCCAGTCAACGCGTCTGTAGAGATATTCTGCCAGGTTGCGGATTTCACGCTCATCTTCGGTGTTGCGATCGAAGTATTCAGCTGCCGCGAGTGCACCCACGATCACGAACGTAGAATCGATTGTTGAGACTTCGCAATTCAACGCACGGTGACCGGTTTTCATATCGAGGAAGTGATAATAGAAACCGTGGTAACCAGTAGCGTCCGGCTCAGGACTCTGGCGGCTATTCCAGAAGAACCGCAGACTCGTGAGGATTCGTTCGATCGCATCGGTGCGCGTGATGAATCCTTTCTCAACGCCCACGGGATAGGCTGCCAAAGCAAATCCCGTCGGAGCGATACTGGACGCTGCTCCTTGTCTGGTGCTGTCCGGCACTAAACCGTTTTCTGGATTTGTTTCTTTCAGAAAATAGTCAAAGGTAAGGCGTTGAAGTTCTTCCAGCTCACCCTGGGAGAATGACGCTTCTCTGGTTCGTCTGCTTGTCACATTGAAAAACTCCTCGTCTCTTGTCGCGTACGAACGACGTAAGCTTGATGTCATCGTTCTTAACCAAAAAAGTCGATGACGTGGCTCGCGATACTGCCGCTCGTCAATCTCCAAATAGATTAACCACCGGAAAAGAGTTTCAGATCTTATTCCGAATTGAATCATAACGGCTTAGATCGAGCGTTAATGCATTAGTCCGGATGTCCCTTCCCGAAGACCCTTTTCGCCGGACATCATCACCATCATGGTTCTGGGCGCCCTATTATCCGCCCGTCTTAGTCTCTAAGATTTGCGAACCGGCTTGCTGAACTGTGAATACTCAAAGGTCTTTGTAGAGGTCTTGGTCCAGGCCTCGCTTGGCGCGCGAAGCTCATTGCTTCTCTGCCGGGCGGGCACCCTTGAACGGAATGAAGTCGGCCTTGCCGAGCTGGTAGATGTAGACAATGCAGTCTTCGGGACCCTTGCACTTGTCGTTGTGAAACTGCTGGGCCGGCTGCATGACGTATGACCCCGGTGTTAGTTCCTTCGGGGCGCTGCTGTCGCCTTCAACGGTATGGATCCAGGTCCCCTGCACTAATACCGCGTAGTAGTCCGACGCGTGAGTGTGCATGCCCGACTCGGACCCGCCCGGTTGCTTCAGCAGCATGCCGAAGGGGCCTTTTTTGTAGTCGCCCCACAAGACCGACATCTTAACGGGCGACCCGGGAACCAGAGCCGCCCACTTGAGATCGGCGGCCGGCACGGTGATCTCTTGCTTGCCTTGTGCGACAGCGACGCCTCCCGAAAATCCAAGGGTGCTCACAAGGGCGAACGCGGACAGAACTTTTGCGCAGCTCAGAACGATCTTTTTTGTGGTGATCATCTATCTTACCTCCTCTATTGAATTGGCTGTGCCTACCTTGGGGTAGGATATTACTACTTCATGGTCGGCACGTCAACGGCGAATCTTTTGACGGTACTTTTGGAGGCTCTGGTGGAGTCAAGCGCAGCTGGTTCCCGCATGTATAAACCTCGGGATGCCTGGAAGTGAAGGCTTTGGGTTTGCTCACAGTCATGGCCATATTCGATCTTTTCGGAACAACCGGATCGGGCTGGCTTTCTGGCCGAGCGACCTTGTAGCGCCGCCGAATGTAATCTATCGAAAGTTTGTGCTTTTTACTATCCACTAAAAAGGAGTAACCTACCCTTAGGTTGTTGCCAACTGCCGTGTATTTGTTGAAAGCGAATGACGCATTCAGGGGAAAAGAAAGGAGGACTCTTGAAAATCGAGAGCACTAAGACCCGAGCTCTTAAAGAAGCAAAGGATCTTTTTCAGCGCGTTGGCTACGATGGATTCAGTTTTCAAGACATCGCAGACAAAATTGGGATTAAGAAAGGAAGTCTCTACGAGCATTTCAAGTCAAAAGAGGAATTGATGCTCTACCTTGTGGATTTTTCTTCCGATGTCTGGAACCAGTGGACGGAGACGGTCAGCGTGTTTGAACCCAAAGATCAAGTAAACGCGTACTTTGAGCGGTTAATCAAGTACTCGGATGAAGAGATGCTTTGCCCCGTTTCCTCGATGGGTAAAGATGCGGGCAAGCTTTCAAGGACGGTCCGAACCAAAATCGCGAACTTTTGTGAATCACATAACGCTTGGCTGGCCCGCACTCTAAAGGCGGGACAGAAACGGGGACAATTCCGGAAGGATGTGAGCTATATTGAGCTGGCAGATCTGGTTTTCTCCGTTTCGCTTGGCGCTCAATTGATGGCTCGAGCCGTCGATGATTCGGGTGAAATTAACAAGATGAGGAATCAGCTGTTCAAGCTCATTGCTGCGGATGCAGAGGTATCCGTGTCATCGTAATTATAGGTGAAAACCTCACCAGGTTGGAATACATGATGAGGAATGGCATCATCAGATGGGTTGATCGTCGCCAAAGATCGACAGGTGCTCAATTGCGCGCTTGTGCAAGCGCGCTAAATAAAAGAAACAACGAATGACAGGTAAATCAGTTTTCTCATATTCAAGCGACATCTAAGTGGACTTTAGCTTTGAGACCAGCCCTGCGGCGCGCCGGCAAGACGTTCTCGTACTTAGCGAACCGCAAAGGCATCGGCGATAACTCGACCTCATTGGAATTAAGCCTTGGTCTAAGCCTTTCCCTCAGCGGGCATTGTAACCGTGGCCCAACGCTCGACAATCTTGTCTCCTTCGAATCGCCAGAGCACAAAGCATCCGCGAAACGGAGACTCGCGTGAATGGCGATATGGGTATTGTACGATTCAAAAACTGAATATCGTACTGAAGAAGCTGATACTAAACAGATGTTAGTACGGGAAACTGACTGTTTTGAGAAACGAGACAATGATTGGCAATTAATTCATCAACATGCCTCCGTCCGGGCAGGAGGTGAATGGGATCGCAAGATCATAACGGCTTAGGCACCGCAACAAGGAAGGGGATCTGACGAGATCGGGACGATGGTCGCCGAGCCGAATAAGATCGCCGTGCAGGTCGAGGCGTTCGCGACGACCGTAGAGGGCCGCCACTTACAACAATCTTATAACGTCTACTTCGAGTTCGAGGGCGGCAAGATCCTGCGGGTTCGTGAATACAACGACACGGCCCACGTCTTCGACACGCTACGCGCGGGGGAACGCCGACCAAGAAATGGTTTGAAGTCTTAGGGAGTCTCGCGATGGCGGTGTCGGAGATCGCCGATTCCAAGTATCGTCGTCATCATTTGTCTTCCAGCACCGCTTCAACATCGATGGTAATGTCGATTTCATTACCAACGACGAGCCCGCCGCGATCAATCGTGTCTTGCCAACTGACTCCAAAATCCTGGCGATTGATCTTAGTCGTAGCTAGAAAACCCGCCCGCGTTCTCGGTCCTCTGTTAACTCCGTCTTCCCACCAAGGCGTCTCCCACTGACCCAGATAACTGACGTTCAAACAGACTTTCTTAGTAACTCCGCGAATTGTCAGATCACCAGTCACCGCGAAATCATGTTCGCCTTTGACCTCCACTTGATTGCCCGTGAAGGTAATCCGCGGATAGTTTTCCACGTCGAGAAAGTCTGCGCTGCCCAGATGATCGTCCCGTTCCTTCACTCCCGTCCAAATTGTGCCTGCATCAATCTTTACCTCGACGGAAGAATTGCTCGGGCTGGTCGCATCGAATACAAGTGTGCCGTGAATGTTCTTGAAGTGTCCTCGGATGTAGGTCACCATCATGTGTCGGGCGCGAAACTCCGCCGCCGTGTGTCCAGGTTCAAAAGTCCACTTAGTCATAGTTTCAACCTCCTCGAGAGATTAGATCTGCCGCAGCGTTTTCAGCGCGCCGCCCCAAGCGATGACTTGATCGAGCATGGCGTTCACCGACTTTTCCTGCCGCGGAACTGGCCTGAACACGCTAAAGTTCTCGAAGTCGGTATATAACGAAAGCAAAACTTGATTGCGCACGGTGGCAATTTGCACTTCGGCCAGAATCAGTCGCAACTGTTCGACCGCACGCGCTCCGCCGGCGCCGCCGTAGCTGACGAAACCCGCAGCTTTGTTGTTCCACTCAGCGAACAAAAAATCG
>DASQUN010000312.1:0-3470 GCA_035641275.1 Candidatus Udaeobacter sp.
GGAAGTATTTCTCGATCTCAAATTCCACGACATACCCAATACCGTCGCCAAGGCTGCCGTCGAAGCCACCCGCCTGGGCGTTAAGATGTTCAACGTCCATGCCTCCGGGAGTCTGGAGATGATGCGCGCGACGGTGAAGGAAGTGCGGCGGATTTGTCACCAACAGAACTTGCGGAAGCCGATCATGCTAGCGGTCACGGTGCTCACCAGCTTGAACCAAGATGACCTCAAACGCGTAGGAGTCGACGGGCAGATGGCCGATCAGGTCGTCCGCTTGGCGCTCTTGACCAAAGAAGCAGGGATGGACGGAGTTGTCGCCTCGCCCCACGAAGTGGCCGACATCCGGTCGGCATGCGGCCGTCGGTTCATTATTGTTACCCCAGGAATTCGCCCGCTGGACGGATACCGAAATGATCAGCAGCGGGTCATGACTCCCGCGGGGGCGATCGCCGCCAGTGTCGATTACCTGGTTGTCGGGCGGCCCATTCTGGAAGCCAAAGATCCCGTTGCCACGGCGCGGGCCATTGTATCCGAGATGGAGCGCGGGGGTCGCTAATTGACGCAGTCTCGCATTTCCGACCCCCTCCTTACTCCTCCCCCGCGTGGCGCGGGGAGGAAAGAGGTCGGGCTCCGAAGTTCGTAAGATGGCCACGACAGTCAGTGCATTCACGGTTAAGACCCGCCACCGAAATACGAGTTCATTTGCGCCAAAAACGGTGGAAGTGATGGGTCGGGCTGTGGCCGGCGCCGATGGCGAAGCCGTGTCTAATAGCTTCCGTGATGAATTCTTTCGCATGAGCTACGGCGGTCTGGACGTTTTCGCCTCTAGCAAGGTAGGCCGCAATCGCGGCGGAGAACGTGCAGCCGGTGCCATGCGTATGGCGCGTGCGAATGCGGGGCGAGCTAAATTGATGAAATTTGGCGCCGTCGTAGAAAATATCGACGGCGGCGCCTTTTCGATGCCCGCCTTTGATCACAACGCTCCTGGCTCCCATGTCGATCAATCGGCTCGCAGCCCGCTCTACATCTCTGCCCGTAGTGATACGCATCCCGGTCAGTTCTTCCGCCTCGGGAATGTTTGGCGTTAGTACCGCCGCCAACGGAATGAGGCGCGCGCGCAGCGCCGCAACCGCTTCTTTGCGCAAAAGCAGATCTCCGCTTTTTGCCACCATCACCGGGTCGACGACCACCTTTTTAAAAGCATGCTGGCGAATTTTCAACGCCACTATCTGGATGATCCTGGAGTTGGCCAGCATGCCAGTTTTTAACGCATGGGCGCCGATGTCTTCGGCGACCGCATCGATTTGCGCTGCCACGAGACGAGGATCTAATTCCAAGATTTTCGTCACCGCGATCGTGTTCTGTGCCGTGATTGCGGTAATAACGGATGTACCGTAAACACCAAGGGCGGCAAATGTCTTTAGGTCCGCCTGGATTCCGGCGCCCGCGCCGGAATCAGAGCCCGCAATCGTCAGCGCTTTGCGCAGCGACTTCATAGACATGGCATCTTAACAGAGCTTCGCGTTCGCTTCGAGCTTGGTCCAGCGTCGTGTTTTGCGCTCCTGCGGCTTGAGTCCGCAGGTGCGGCGTGATTTATGATAGTCAATTCCAGGCATGTTGTTCCTATTCCTCGCCATTTTCGGTTCTGGCGTCATTCCCGTTATCTTCCGCGCCTTCGACGGGTGGCGCGTCAGTCTGTTTTGGGCAATCCCGGCGAACTACATCACTTGTGTTTTGGTTGGGAACTTTTTGGCCGGCAATTCTCTCGACATTACCGGCCTAATTTCGCAGTCTTGGATTTGGTTTGCCGTCATTCAGGGGATCCTTTTGGCGGTTAATTTTTACTTGCTTGCGCACACGGCGCAGCGCGCCGGCGTTGCCATCGCCGCTCTCGCGAGCCGGCTGTCCGTGGCGATTCCGTCGCTCCTGGCGTTTTTACTCTACGGCGATTCGTTATCGGTTGCGAAAATTGCCGGGTTAATCGCGGCGCTGCTCGCGTTGTACCTCTGCACGGCGCCGGATCGGGACGCGGGCGCTTTTAAGGCGCGCTTGTTTCAACTGCTGCCGGTTCTGGTTTTCGTCACTTTCGGTTGTTATTTCTCGATTTTGAAATACCTCCAGAGCTATTATCTCGATAACTCGTCGTACCATTATTATGTGATGTCCGGCTTTGTCTTTGCGTTTGTATCGAGCATCATCATCGGAATCTGTCAAGGCCTGTTCTCATCGGCAGATTTCCATGTCAGGCACATCGTGGCGGGCCTATTGCTCGGCGGCGTCAACTACATCGCCGTTTACGCCCTGCTCAATGTCTTAGCTTTGAAAGGCTGGGAAAGCTCTCAGCTCTTTCCCATCTACAGCGTTGGTGTGGTCGCCGTCAGCGCGCTCTTGGCGGTGGTATTTTTCAAGGAAAGGCTATCCAGACAGAAGACGCTCGGCCTGGTCGTCGGACTGGCGGCTGTCGTCCTCCTGAATCAGTGAATTCCGAAGGCGGACCTTGAGCGCAAGCCTCCCGGCCGCACATGAGCTTGTCGATCGGACGTCGTCCCTTGATGGTTGCTAAGGGTGAATAATTCGGCTTCGTTCGCCTGCCAACCTGGAATCAGAATCCGCCGCCGGCTTCGAACGCATTCTTTCCTTCGGCGAACCTGAAACCAGGAATTCGGAAAGGTCTTGCTTCCCCCGCCGGTTCGGACTTACCATACGGTCCATTAGCAGGCTGCTGAAAAAGCCACATGCTAAACCGATCGCCCTGAGCGTCGTCGAAGGGTGCGCTCAATCGCCGCGCTCCAACGTAGTAGGTAGGGGCACGGCATGCCGTGCCCCTACGAGTCGATTTTCGCGCGCCTCGCCTCTGAGATCTTTTTGAGCAGCCTGCACATAGAGGTTTTCAGCAATCTGTTAGCTTACTCAACCGAGTGAAAAATACGATGGAGGTCTTCATGGAGTCACTCCCAGCCGCAGTTCTTGCCACCGCAAATAACAAGAGCCGCAAACTACGAGAGCTCGTGCGCGCGCCGGAAATTCTTGTTATGCCCGGCGCCTACGACGTTCTAAGTGCGCTTCTGTTCGAGCAGATGGGATTCAAAGCCATTCAAGGAACGAGCGGCGGCATTGCGGCGGTTTTGGGTTATCCGGACGGCGAGGTGATGAGCCGGGATCTTTTCCTGGATCTGTCCGGCAAATTCGCCGGAACGGTAACCGTGCCCTTCAATGCCGACGGTGAAAGGGGTTACGGCGATGAAGCTGGGGTCAGAGACACCGTGCGCGCGTTGGTGGCGCGCGGTGTAGCCGGCATGAACCTCGAAGACGGTGCAGCGAAAGGAAGCGGCGGATTGGTGGAGATGTCTCAACAAGTGCGCAAGATCAAAGCGGTGATGGAGATCAAGCGCGAGCTTGGCAGCGAGTTTTTTCTCAACGCGCGGGTCGATGCGTTCCATGTCGTGAGGGACGATCCCAAGAAAGCGCTG
>DASQUN010000313.1:0-4530 GCA_035641275.1 Candidatus Udaeobacter sp.
GGCTTCTGTGACAGCTTCAGGCATGGTGCTGTCGAGACCTGTTGGAGATCATGCCCGGCGCTACCTTAGCTTTGACGGTGGAGCTTTTGGCCGAATAAGCATAGCACGCTTTCTCCTGATAGTGTCCGCTGCACTAATAAAACAGGTTTGTATTCTTGGCACAGAGTCCGAGTTTGTGTCAAGTACGATTTTCGGGGCTAGAAGCGGAGGGGCCGTGGCTGGCCTGCGACTTCTGAGTTCCCAGTCCCGTTGGCAAACGACGAAGGTAGCCTGGCGCAGTCAAATGGAATCGGGAAAAATTCCCGTGGTGCCTCAAGCCGCCCTGAAGCCGCAGCCCGAGGGAGAGGCCACCAAAAAATGCGCCAAGGGGAGTTTATCGCTACTATGATTTCGCCGGCTCATCTGCCGGAGGCATGCAGATCCAAAGTACTATGTAGGCTACCAGCCCGATCCCCCAGAGAAACGCCAAAATCAGAAACAAGGCTCGCCACAACCAGGCGGGCATCGGGGTATGCTCGCCAAATCCACCACAAACACCCGCAATTTTCTTATCCGTTGCGGATTTTTTTAGACTCCGAACCGTGGCCCAAAAATCGTCTTGTTTGTCCATTTAGCCAGCTCCACTGTTTGCCTGGGTTACGCTGTTCGATTTGCCGGGCCTTTTCCGGGCGCCATCTGCCTGAACCGCTTACGATAGAATACTGATTTTTCTTCTGCAGGAGAAGCTGGAGACGATTTTCTTTTTACCGACCGTCGCGGACGATGATGAGTTCTTGGCCTGGCCGGATCCGCCAACTTTTCAGAGCGTTCTCTTTCAGTAGCCGGCTGGCGGTTTGACCATACCTTTTAGCGATGCTCAAGAGCGTTTCGCCGTTTGTCACCCGGTGAAGGCTCAGCTTGATCTTCGTTGAAGCGGGTAACAGCTTATACGCTCCGGAAAAAGCCTTTCCGCTTCCGACCGGTAGCCGAAGCTTGAAGCCTTCGTCGGTGGGCGGTGTGAAGTTTCGGAGCAAAGCCGGATTCAATTCCTTGATGACCTTCACGTCGGTATTGGCGAGCCCAGCGACGGTCTGAAGCCTCAGAGGCGTGTGGATCGTTACCTCGTCATACTGCAAAGGCGGTTCATAGTCGATCTCTTCGAAACCGTACTTTTCCGGTGCGCTGGCGATAAGGGCAGCAGCGATGAACTTTGGAACATAGTCGCGCGTTTCGAGCTTCAGATACTTCTGTTCTTCGCTCAAGAGCCAAAAATCGTTTGTCCTCGAGCGTTGCAGGGCGCCGCCCACTCTGCCTTCTCCGGCATTGTAGGCCGCCGCGGCCAGAAACCATTCGCCGAACCTCTGGTGCAAATCTTTGAGATAGGCTGCGGCGGCGCGCGTGGACAAAACCGGGTCCCTGCGTTCATCCACCCACGGGTCGATCTTCAGGCCGTACCGGAGTGCTGTGCTCTGAATGAACTGCCAAGGTCCCAAGGCCTGGGCCCGAGAGTATGCATAAGAAGAAAAGCCGCTTTCGATCAGCGCCAAATAAACGAGATCCTCCGGAAGCTCTTCCTGCCGCAGAATGGCCGCCATCAACGGAACATATCTGCCCGAGCGGGCCAGGGCGCGTGCGAAAAAGTGCCTTTGAGTACCAGAGAAACCTTCGACAAAGTGGCGAACTCGGTGGTGTTTCTGAACCGGTAAAGAAAGCTGGATCTTTCGATGATCCGGGGACTGCTCCATCGCTTCGTTGATTTCCCTTCGCCCTAACTCGAGCCATTCAGCGTCCGCTCCGGGCCCGGTTGCCTCTTGCGAAGCGGTGATCTTTTCGTCTGGAACCTTTTTCTGATTCTTTTGCTTCTCTTTGCTATCTTGTTGCGCGCCGGCCAAGGCCCGTGTTTCTTTCTCGGGGAATTTTCGCTCGCTCTGCGCGTCCGGCGGCCGCGCAGTTTGATTCAGGGGCGCGTCAGCGGCTGCAGTCATGTCATCCGTTGCATGATGGTACGCAACTCCATCACTTTTAAACGATAGATAGGGCGCCGCGCAGCCGAGAAGGACTGATGTGAGCCAGCAGCAGACGACAGTGCGACAGATTGTGACAATCATACTAATCCAGGGGCAAAGCCTTTTGGCTCGCTAGCGGCCTAAAAACTTGACCGTTACAGCAAAGCTCTCGGGATTATGGCAAGCTTTGTGCCAGACTAGAGAAGCGGGTCTTTTTAAACAACTTTTGCGAGGGGACAGTTATACGGACTGGACGAGGCGACAAACAAAAACGCACTGGGGTGAGCAAATTTGTCGAAAACTCACGGCAGTCAAAAGGGCTTTTTAATGGGCATTTGAGATGCAATAAGCGAAAAAAAAGGAACAAGCTACCTCTACGGGCTCGACAATGTTTCCGACCTCGTGCATTCACCGCGCCCGGCATTTGGTTAAGTCGGACCGATTGTATTATTGTGCCTATGGAAGCCCTCGATAATCGATCGTTCTTTTTAGAGAGATTCGATCTGGTCGCTCAGCCAAAAGCCTCATCCGGTCTTTTTTGTAGCGAGTTACGGAAGGGCTTGCCATCGATCTTCGACTTGGGCTATGAGAAGTTTTGGTGTTCGCAAAGGAGTCGATGCACATGAACGAAATTCGAGGGAACGATCATGGATTATTTTGAACCCAAATCGGTGAACGAAGCGCTGTCGCTGCTGGCGAAATATGGCCCGCAAGCCAAGATAATCGCTGGCGGCACGGACGTGATGGTGGACATGAAATATAAGGAGGAGCCGGGCTGCCTGGTGAATATCAAGCGCATTCCTGGGCTGGACAGCATCCAGGAAAACAACGGCAACTTACGGATCGGACCGCTGGTAACGATCCGCGCAATTGAAACGAGTTCTCGCGTTCGCGAGAAACTTTTGCCTCTCTGGGAATCGTGTCATCAGTTCGCCTCCCTGCAGATACGCAACACTGCAACCATCGGCGGCAACGTCTGCCGAGCGTCGCCCTCGGGCGAAACTCTGGCGCCGCTATTGGTGCTGGAAGCGAAAGGCAAGCTCGTATTCCCGGACGGCGAGAAGATCGAGCCGTTCAATTCGTTGTTCCAGGGGCCGGGAAAGACCCATTTGGGTTCCAATGGATTACTGACCGAGATCGATATTCCCTACCCATCGAATAGCAGCCGCGGCGCCTATCTTAAGCATGCGGTGCGCGGCGCTATGGATATTGCCATGGTCGGCGTGGCTGTGTTGGTAACGCCCGATGCGGCGAAAAATAATTTGCAGGATGTCCGCATCGGCTTGAGCGCGGTGGCGCCGACGCCGATCCGGGCGGCGAAAGCCGAAGCGCTGCTACGCGGCAAGCCGCTTAGCGCGGCATTGATCAAAGAAGCCGCAGCGATGACCGCAACGGAGTCGAGCCCGATCACCGATCAGAGGAGCAGCGCAGAAAATCGCCGCTGGATCGTCGAAGCTTTGACCCGCCGCGGTTTGCAAGAAACCTGGAAAGCGGCAACCGGCAAGGAGGTAGCGTAATGAATCTCACGATCAATACTACGATCAACGGCAAGTCCGTCAGCGCCGACGCAGACCCGTCCGCCTCGCTCTTGGATTTTCTGCGCGACACGTTGAATCTCAAAGGCACGAAGCTTTGCTGCAACACTGGCGAATGCGGCGCCTGCACGATTATTTTTAACGGCAAGCCGATCAATACCTGCGTCACCCTGGCGGCCGACGCCAACGGCGCTGAGATCATGACGATCGAGGGTTTGGCCGACGGCGATAAACTGCACCCGGTGCAGCAAGCTTTTATCGACACCGGCGCGGTGCAGTGCGGCTACTGCACGCCGGGGTACATCATCTCTGTGAAGGCGCTGCTCGACCGAACGACGAAACCGTCGGCGGAAGACATCGAGGAAGCGGTTTCCGGCAATATCTGCCGCTGCACCGGCTATACGAAAATCGTCGATGCGATCCAACTCGCCGCCGACAGAATGGCAGGAAGGAGTTAAGCCATGGCAAAAGCTGAACACACGGTAGTAGGCACCAGCCCGGCACGCATGGGCGGCGTCGAGCGTGTCATCGGAGCGGGCATCTACGGGATCGATTTTGCCCTGAAAGACGAGCTGCACGGCGGTATTTTGCGCAGCCAATACGCCCACGCGAAAATCGTCAGCATCGACACCAGCGAAGCTAAAAAAATTCCCGGCGTCCATGCGGTCGTCACCGCTGCCGATGCGCCGGACGTGCGCTACGGCCGCACCTCCATCGACAGATACATGCTGGCGAAGCACAAAGTCCGCTACATGGGCGACCCGGTGGCGGCAGTGGCAGCGGACAGCCCGTCAATCGTCAAGCAGGCGCTCAAGAAAATCAAAGTCGTCTACGAGCCGCTACCGGTTGCCATCGATCAAGAAGAGGCGATGAAGCCGGAAGCGCCGACCCTGCACGACGATATGCCGCTGCCGAAGAATCTGCCCGCGGATGTCAAAGTGAAAAACGTTTGTAGCTACACCGCTGTTCATGTCGGCGATCCCGACAAAGCGATGGTGGAAGCAGACGTG
>DASQUN010000314.1:0-9113 GCA_035641275.1 Candidatus Udaeobacter sp.
GAGCTGACCTTTAAGAGGCTTCGGGGTCAGGGGAAGATTACCGAAAAGAATATCGACGATGCCCTTCGTGAGGTTCGTCTGGCCTTTCTTGAGGCCGATGTCCACATAAAAGTCGTCAAGAACTTCCTGGAATCCGTGAAGTCTAAGTCCATGGGCCAGGATGTACTTCAAAGTCTCACTCCCGAACAACAGTTCCTCAAGATTGTTCGCGATGAACTCACCAACCTTCTAGGCGGAGAATACCAAGAACTGAATCTAAAAGCGGCGCCTCCCGTCGTTATTATGCTGGTTGGGTTGCAGGGTTCCGGAAAAACCACGACTGTAGCTAAGCTTGCAAGGCACCTGAAGAAGGATAGGAAACGAGCCCCTTACTTGGTACCTGCCGACATTTACCGGCCGGCGGCTATCGATCAACTAAAAATACTGGGGAGAGAGCTGGATTTGCCAGTGCACGACTCCCATCCCGATAGCTCCCCTGTAATGATCTGCCAGTTGGCTCTCGATGAAGCCAAAAAACGATTTTGTGATGTGCTGTTGATCGACACAGCCGGACGGTTGCATATCGACGAAGAGCTCATGCAGGAACTTGCGGCGATCAGAGATGCCGTAAGGCCGCACCAGACCTTGTTCGTTGCCGATGCCATGACCGGCCAGGACGCGGTCAACCAGGCCATGGGGTTCGAAGACAAACTCGGGCTTTCAGGAATCATCCTCACTAAACTGGATGGCGATGCACGCGGCGGGGCCGCGCTGTCCATTCGAGACATGGTCAGAAAGCCCATCCTCTTTTCGGGTGTCGGCGAGAAGCTGGAGGCGCTGGAGCCCTTCTATCCGGATCGTCTGGCATCGAGAATTCTCGGGATGGGCGACGTCCTGTCACTCATCGATAAAGTCCAGCAAAACGTCGAGCAAAAGGAAGCAGCCAGAATACAAAAGGCCTTTCAGAAGCAACAGTTCACGTTGGAAGAATTTCAGTTGCAGTTGCAACAAATCAAACGGATGGGTTCTGTCGGGAGTCTGCTCGAGATGATTCCTGGGGGCAAGAAAATCGCTTCCCAAGTCGATACGGAACACGCCGAAAAGGAAATGAAGCACATTGAGGCGATTATCAACTCGATGACGCTTGAGGAGCGGCGCAATCCGGCTATCTTGAACGGCAGTCGCCGCCGCCGGATCGCGCAGGGAAGCGGAACCACGGTCACTGACGTCAATCGATTGATGAAGCAATTCACGGAAATGAAAAAAATGATGCAAAGGGTGAGTAAGCTGGGAGTACGGTCACTCTTCAACAGAGTGCCCAACCCTTTCCACTAAACGAAGAGGAAGATCGAATATGAGTGTAACCATTCGCCTGAGCAGACATGGGGCCAAAAAGAGGCCCTTCTACCGGGTTGTCGTAAGTGACCAGCGGTTTTCGCGCGATGGCCGATACATTGAGCAGGTCGGAACCTATGATCCCCATGCTGCCAGTGGCGGGCTCAAACTCAATCGCGACAAGATAGACCTGTGGATGAAAAAAGGCGCGAAGCCGAGCCAGACGGTGTACGAATTGATCAAGAAAGATCAACAGGCGGGTTAACCCACGGATGGGAGGAAAACTCCTTCATGAAGGAATTGGTCCAGTACCTGGCAAAATCGTTGGTGAACAAACCCGATGCTGTTGAGGTCAAAGAGACCGAAGGAGACACCGCATCGGTCGTAGAGCTAAGAGTGGCTAAAGAAGACTTAGGGCGGATCATCGGAAAACAAGGGAGAACGGCGAAATCCATCAGGACAATTCTGAACGCCGCGGCCTCAAGGACTAACCGTAAGGTCGTTCTCGAGATCGTCGAGGAAAAGTAGGTAGATTTCGTCGTCTACTAAGACCGGTGTCGGAGCGGCTTGTCCCGATCGGGGAAATTGTCACCACCCATGGCTTGGATGGGTGGCTGAAAATCAACCCATTCAATCCCGAGACTACCGCGCTAGCTTCGGCGCAGACCATGTTTCTGGAGAAAGAGGGTCGGCGCTCGGTCTATGGCCTCGAGTCAAGCAAACCCTTCAGAGGCCAATTTCTCGTTAAGCTTCGCGATGTAAATACCATCACCGCAGCGGAGAAATGGGTGGGAGCCACTCTCTCCATCGAAGAAAAAGCTCTCGACGCACTGCAGCCCGGCGAGTATTATCAGTACCAAGCAATCGGGCTGGAAGTTTTCGATCTCAACGGCCATAGCGTTGGAGTCATCACTCGTACCTGGTCCACGCCGGGCGGGGAATTGTATGTCGTTCAAGGGACGACCAAAGAACACCTCATCCCGGCAGTAAAAGACATCGTCGAAAAGGTTGATTTTGCCAGCGGGAAAATGATCATCAATCCGCCTGAAGGACTTTTGGACCTTTAATCCCTCCAAAAGATCGTCATGCTTACTTTCACGGTCATCACACTGTTCCCACAGATGTTCGTCTCACTCGTTGGTCATAGCATCTTGAAAAAGGCTCAGGACAAGAATTTGATCGCGGTTCGCTTGGTGGATCTGCGAGATTACACCACCGATCGTCACCACGTCACGGACGACTATCCCTACGGCGGCGGGCAAGGCATGGTGATGAAGCCGGAGCCCTTGGTCGCCGCGATTGACGAGATTCGAAGGAAAGCTAAGGACGCACGGGTCATTCTCCTTTCACCGCGCGGGCGGGTCTTTAACCAACGTGACGCGGCCCGACTCGCGCAGCAAAGGGAGTTGGCGCTGATCTGCGGTCGATATGAAGGCGTGGACGAACGCGTCAAGTCCTATGTCGACGAAGAGCTGTCCATCGGCGACTATACGTTGAGCGGCGGCGAACCAGCCGCTAACGTTGTGATTGACGCGGTGGCGAGGATGGTCCCCGGTGTCCTAGGCAACGAGAATTCGGTAGCCGAGGAATCCTTTTCCGATGGGCTTCTGGAATATCCGCAATACACGCGCCCCGAGAATTTTCGCGGGCTGAGAGTTCCTGAGGTGTTGCTTTCAGGTAATCATCAACGGATTAGGCAGTGGCGGCGCCACATGAGTCTCCGGCTTACGCGCGAGCAACGACCTGACCTCCTAGCCAAGACTACGCTCTCTCAAGATGAACGAAATCAACTACGCCTAGTCCAAGCCCGCGTCTATGCCGCTCTGCTCCACCACCCAGTGTACGACAAGAACCGTCAGGTTGTAACGACGGCTGTTACTAACATGGACATCCATGACATCGCCCGCTCAGGTAGGACTTACGGAATCTGCGGCTTCTACGTGGTGACACCGGTTAAGGCGTTACAAAAGCTCGCCCTCAAAATCATCGAACACTGGGAGGAAGGTTATGGCAGCCAGTACAATATCACCCGCAAAGAGGCGCTGACCCTGGTGCGCATCCGAGACACACTGGATGATGTGGTGATCGATATCGAACAAGAGTGTGGCGAAAAACCTGTGGTGGTGGTCACTTCGGCTAAACCCGGCGGAAATCGCACCCCTTTCGCGGCGCTCCAAGACATGCTATTAAAGACAACTCACCCCTTCTTGATTCTTTTCGGCACCGGGTGGGGGCTGACCGAAGCCATATTTTCACAATCAGATCACGTTCTTCAGGCGATCGAAGGCCCGACTGAGTACAATCATCTTTCGGTCCGTTCCGCTGCAGCCATTGTTCTTGATCGTCTTCTAGGACGACCGTGAGGGGGAGGGGGATAGGAGTCATCCATGGATATCATAAGTCAACTCGAAGCAGCCCACTCGAAGAAGGAGATTCCGGCACTACGGCCCGGAGAAACTGTCCGCGTCCACGTCAAGGTCGTCGAAGGAGAAAAGGAACGGACTCAAGTATTTGAAGGGATTGTCATTGGTCTGTCGGGTGGCGGCAATCGTGCCACATTTACGGTGCGCAAGGTTTCCTACGGAGTCGGAGTCGAGCGCATTTTCCCGCTTCACTCGCCGCGTATCGACAAGGTTGAGATTATCGCACGCGGAAAAGTACGCCGTGCTAAGCTCTATTATTTGCGGGAAAGATCCGGCAAGGCCGCTCGTCTTTACGGTGAAGAGGGACCGGCCGACTAGGCTCTGATTAGCCAGCGCCTAAGATTTTCCCATTGCCTTCGAACACAGCTCCAGGGTGGACCTTCAACTCACCTGCTCTGAGCTCACCTTTGAAATGGCCTCCCGGCATTATCTCGAAACAGCCAATGACTTGAACGTTGCCTACTAGTTTGCCTTCCAGCTGGAGCTGGCGCGCGGAAATATGGGCATCAACTCGCGCGTTAGGCCCCACCACCAAGAGATCACTCGCTTTCACTTCACCACTGAAACGGCTGTCTATTTTTACGGGTAAGTCATAGCTCAGCCTGCCGGAAACGGCAGAGTCCGGGAACAGCACAGTTCTCACTGCTCCCCGAATGAACGCACGATTACCATTGTCCGATTTTTCCGCCATTCCTCGACCCTTTGCGTAACGTCGTACGATACCACCCAACGGCTTAGAACAAAAGCCGCGAGTTCGTATCCATCCATTTGGATGCCGACTGTGACGCAACCCCTCTTTCGTTGCTGATATCCTCAGCATGGTCCTAAATGAGTCAACGATACCTCCTGGGGTTACATTTAGATGATTCAATACGTAGCTATAAGGCTAGGCTTAGATTGTGGTAACATAGGTCATGGATCTCTTCGCCGGCAATTTACCTCACCGAGCGTGTTCTGGGCGGCCGTTGGCGGAAAGGATGCGGCCCAGAACCCTCGATGAATTTGTAGGCCAAGAACATCTGTTGGGCCCGGGTAAGGTGCTGACAGAATTGGCGGCGGCGGGTCAACTGCACTCCTTAATTCTTTGGGGGCCTCCTGGCAGCGGCAAAACGACTCTGGCTCAGATTCTCGCCAACTCGGCTGATGCGGCGTATGTTCAGTTCTCCGCCGTTACTTCCGGAGTGAGAGACCTCAAGAAGATCGTTCAGGAGGCTGAAGAACTTCAACGCCTGGGCAAGCCCACGGTGCTCTTCGTTGACGAGATCCACCATTTCAACAAGGCGCAGCAGGACAACTTCCTTCCCCACGTCGAGCGCGCGACTCTGATTTTGATCGGGGCTACCACTGAAAATCCCTCATTTGAGGTGATTTCGCCTCTACTGTCGCGCTGCCAGGTTCTCGTCTTGAATGCCCTGTCGGCTGTGGATATCGGAAAAATGGTAGATCGCGCACTTCACGATGCCGAAAGAGGATTGGGAGACTGGGAATTGGATATCACCGCACAAGCACGCGAATTTCTAATTCAGCAATCGCAGGGGGACTGCCGCGTCGCACTTAACGGCCTGGAAACCGCCGCCATTTTGGCGCGCAAAGTGGGGGAGAAGATCGACCTCAGCCATGTGCAAGAAGCCTTGCAAAAAAGGCCCATTCAGTACGACAAAGCCGGCGAGGAACACTACAATGTTATTTCCGCTTTTATTAAAAGCCTGCGCGGAAGCGATCCAGACGCGGCGCTCTATTGGCTTATGAGAATGATCGAAGCCGGTGAAGATCCACTGTTCATCACCCGCCGGATGATTATCTTTGCATCCGAGGATATCGGCAACGCCGATCCGCAGGCATTACAAGTCGCCGTCGCAGCCAAAGATGCCGTCCACTTTGTCGGATTGCCCGAAGGGCGGATACCGCTGGCGCAAGCGACGACTTACCTGGCAACTGCGCCGAAGTCCAACTCGTCGTATAGGGCGATGCTGGCAGCCGCAAAAGATGTTGAAGACAAAGGCGGCTTACCCGTTCCGCTGCACCTTCGAAACGCTCCAACGCCATTGATGGAAAAACTCGGTTACAGCAAAGACTATAAGTACGCTCACAATTTTCCCGAGCATATGGTCGAGCAAGAGCACCTGCCCAAAGAACTCGTGGGAAGAAAGTATTATATACCATCGGAATCAGGTCAGGAGAAAGACATCAAAGAGCGGATGGAACATTGGGAGGAGATAAAGAAGCGTTAGAGTTTAGACGTCGGCGCTTCCTAACGCCTCATTATTCGCGACTAGCCATTCATCCTCGCCAGATCCAGCAAAAAAGTATATGCGAATGCCGTCTCATGATGGCGCTTGAAACGTCCTGAGGCACCGCCGTGTCCAGCATCCATGTTTGTCTTCAGTATGAGCCGATTGTTGTCTGTCTTCATTTCTCGAAGCTTCGCCACCCATTTGGCCGGTTCCCAGTATTGGACCTGGGAATCGTGCAAGCCACCGGTAACAAGCATATTGGGATAGTTCTTAGATTCGACGTTGTCATACGGCGAGTAGGAAAGCATGTAGTCATAATATTCTTTCTTATTTGGATCGCCCCACTCGTCGTACTCCCCGGTCGTCAGGGGAACTGATGGATCGAGCATCGTTGTGATCACATCAACGAACGGCACTTCGGCCACTATGCCCTTGAATAAATCCGGCCGCATGTTGGTGATTGCTCCCATGAGCAAGCCACCCGCGCTTCTTCCCATGGCGAACAGCTTCTCCGCATTGGTGAAACGTTCACGGATCAGATACTCGCCGCAGGCGATGAAGTCAGTGAAGGTATTCTTTTTCTTTAGGAGTTTGCCGTCCTCATACCACTGACGGCCGAGTTCCTGGCCGCCGCGGACATGCGCGATAGCGTAGACAAATCCCCGATCGATGAGACTCAAGCGGGGAGATGCAAACGCAGGATCGATGCTAAAGCCGTATGATCCGTAGCCGTAAAGCAGCAGCGGATTCTGCCCGTCTTTCTTTGTTCCCTCGCGATAGACAATCGAGAGCGGGATCTTGGTTCCGTCCGGCGCCGGTGCGTAAAGACGCTCCGTCACATAATTATCCGACTCGAACCCGCCCAACACCTCCTCCTGCTTCAACAGGACTTGCCGGCGGGTTAACATATCATAGTCATAGACCGACAGAGGCGTCTTCATGGAGGTATACTCAAAGCGAACCGTGGTGGTGTCGAATTCAAGATTCGTCCCAAGATTCGCTCGATATGCCGGCTCGGCGAATGCCAAATAGTAGCCCTCGGCGCCCGACCAAGGAATGAGGCGGATCTGGGTGAGGCCAAGGGCTCGTTCTTCGAGCACCAGATGATCGCGAAAAATCTCGAAATCTCCGAGAAACACATCTTCTCTATGGGGAATGATTTCTTGCCAGTTTTCTCTGCCGGTCCGGGTAATCGGCGTGGACATCAGGCGGAAATTCTTCGCTTGATCGTTCGTGCGAATCAGGAAGCGATCTTCGTAATGATCGATGTGATATTCGTGTTCCCGCGCCCGCGGTAAAAACGTTTTGAATTCGCCGAGCGGATCGCTTGCGTCCAGATAGCGGTATTCCTGCCTCAGCGTATGAGAGGAAACGATCATCAGATATTTTTTGGATTTAGTCTTGAATACATACGCCGAGAAAGTTTCGTCCTTTTCTTCAAAGACAAGCTCATCGTTCTTTATATCGGCGCCGAGGACATGGCGGTAGATCAGGTAGGCTCTCAACGTCGTCGGATCTTGTTTGGCGTAAAAGAGTGTCTCGTTGTCGTTCGCCCAAGCAAGATTCTCGGTAATGTTGGGGATTACGTCGGAAAACAACTCCCCTGTCGTCAGATCTTTAAAGTAAATCGTATAAATCCGGCGTCCCTGCGTATCCACCGCATAGGCAAGCAAGTCCTGGCCGGAACTGACCGCCCATCCCCCTATCGAAAAAAACTCATGACCCTCCGCCAGGACATTGCCGTTGAGAATGACTTCTTCAGGTTGGTCTAAAGATCCTCGCTTGCGCGCATAAATCGGATATTCTCTTCCCTGTTCATAACGGGAATAATAAAAATAGTCGTCCCGCCTATAGGGGACCGACATATCCGTTTGCTTGAATCTAGCTTTTATCTCGTCGAAAAGGTTTTCTTCCAAGCCCTTGGTGTGAGCCATCGCCTTTTCCGCGTACTCATTTTCGGCGTTGAGATAATCGATGACCTCCGGATTATCGCGTTCTTTAAGCCAGTAGTAATCGTCCACGCGGACATGCCCGTGTTTTTCGAGCGCTTTGGGAATTTTCTTCAACCCTCAGACCTCCTAACCGCTCCTAGCCGAGCCAGTGAGCAATCTGTCTAAGTTTCCGAATTATTCTTCGATGAGACGAGACGGAGGATGACAAACCGGTCGCCGCCAAACTGGACATAGTCAACGGTGACGGCCCAGACCTGCTAACGTGACAAGACAGTCTCGCGTGATGACACGTTTGGCGTTCACAGATGTTCCCATGAGAATTCATTTACTCTTTGTGGCCTCTTCAACGTCATTGGCTTTGATCCAGCCGACGGCGCCGCTCTTCGCCTTAACCATGTACCAAACCTCGCCCGCGCCTGAGGCTTTGCCGAGCAGGACCAAATCCTCTCCACGTGCGAGTTTCGCAATAAGCTCCGATTGCGCGTCTTGTTGCACATGAACTGAGCTCCCCTGGGTTTTCACGCGCAGGCCTCCCGGTAGCGGCTCAGCCGGCCCCATCATCAGCGAGCCCGTAACCCCCGCTATGTTTCCAGTATCTCCCAAAAGCTTTCTGAAGGCAGCCATGACCTCCCGGGATGCCCAATCCTTCGGCCCTGACCGGGTGCCAATGATTGTGCTGCTGCTGTCAATCAAAAAAGTCGTCGGCAAGCCCCACACACGGTAGGATGACGACGCCCTGCCGTCCACATCGAGTAATGCCGGGAAGCTTAGGCCATAGCTCCTCATGAAATTCAACACTTGTGCGGCACTCTCCTTTTCGTTGACGGCAAGCATAGCTAGCCCCTGGCCTCCGAATTCCTTGTATAACCGTTCCATCGAAGGCATCTCCTGCCGACACGGGGCACACCACGTCGCCCAAAAATTCAAGAACACCAAGTTGCCTCTGTAACCGCTGAGGCTAATAGGATTGCCGTTCACGTCGGATAGCCTGAAATCCGCCGCCCTGCCTCCATGGTTGGTGCTGCCAATTCCGGCTTTCCTCAAGAGGTCATCAACGCTCAGGCGAGCGCCTTGCTGTTGGGGGAAGACCACATCAGTTTGAAAGAGCAGCAGAAAAAACGCGGAAGTCATCAGTGAAGCAATACTCAGTTGCCTATGCATAGATCGCCCTCCCGACGGGTTTGACCGCT
>DASQUN010000315.1:0-3505 GCA_035641275.1 Candidatus Udaeobacter sp.
ATTGCCGTCGGATCCTCGTCTTTTATCTGGAACTAATGGGATACACAGCCTTAGAGGCCCAGAACGGCGAACAAGCCATCGCATGCAGTCTTGCCGACCGTCCAGATATCATATTCATGGATCTCGGTTTACCAGACGTCGGCGGTGCCCAAGCCGCTTCAATGATCAAACAGAATCCCGACACTTCTCACATTCCCATTGTTGCAGTTACGGTTTGGGATACCGGGCTGTGGAAAGAAAAGGCCATCAAGGCAGGTATCGGAAAATACTTGGTAAAACCCGTGTCACCTCTGATACTCAAAGAGACGATCGAAGAGTTGACGGAAGAAAGGGATGTTTACAGTGTGAATTCCGGCTCCACGGTGTGAGCGACCCCGGCCCAGACCTCATTGTCGGATTGGTTTTTGACGTGCAGTTTGACGGTGAAGGGCTCGCCCGGTTGGAAGTCGATTACTTTCGGCACGGCCTCTACCTGCAGCGGCGTAGAGGGGGGGAAGTTTGACGAGAATTTGGACTCGCACGTTATCTTTTGAGTTGAGGCGAATCCTCCAATCGCCGTTCTCTTTGACCAAGTCGAACGTTTCTTCGCTCTCGGTGAATGGGATTTTTTTCTGGGTGTGTAGCCGATCGATTTTTGCCATAAGGGATTTTTGCTCTTGGACCGAGAGTAGATTAAGCCGTTCTTCATCCCAAGCGAGCAGGTGGGTGGCAAGCTGATCCGGATCGGGCACTCTTAACTTGATCTTAATCCTTGCATGGGAGTCGGCGATCGCCGTCTCAACGGGCTGAGCTTCGATGAAATCGGCGAGCGTGGCCGCCAACCGGGCTGTAAATCCGGTGAAGGATCCTCGTTCAGCCGCAAAGGCTTCCTTGCTGGTTCTTTTTTGGTCTTCAGAAGAGAGCCAGCGATAAGCCGCGGCAAAGTTGCGCGCATAGGATGCCTTGACATAATTCTCGGCGACCCGCACCGCGCTCGACGTGCCCAGCTTGGGCCGCAACCCGTACAAAGAATATGCCGGAAGAGCGGCCAGAATCACGGCACTGACGGCCAGTAGTAAACTTTTGCGCATGCTGGCGAGACTATCCAGGGACAGAGGGCGCGTCAATATCCACGTCTAGCCTACCCAAACCGGCATCCGGGATGGAGCCCCAAGGCATTATGCCAGCGAGGCTTTTAGAACTTGACGAAGATCTCCTGCGCCTCTTCGCCTGTAAGCTGTTTGATGGTTGTAATCCGATCGCTGAATTCTTTCAGTGTGCCGAGAGAAGCGGAGCCGACGTCAATGAGAATCGAGAACAGGGAAAATCCAAGTCTTTCTTTTTCCTTGCGGAAATCCTCCGCCCAGTCGGAATTGACTTGGCACTCACCATCCGTGATAAAGACGATGTCGCCTTTTTTGAACCGCGATTGCTTCAGGCACTCCAAAGCCGCGTCCAGGGGCTTCTGAAAGTCGGTGCCGCCCCCGGGGAAATATTCCGCCAGGTCCATGACATTCTTAGTCTTAACATCGTAATGTTCGCGAGGATTTAGGTCGAGGACCTGAAGCGGAGTCTCTTCTGAGGAAAAGCAGATCGAGCGGAACAGTCGGCGCTGACGTCGCGCGATTTCCAGTAAGGTCAGAGTGACCGCTTTAGACCAGATTTCTTTATCCCCGGCCATCGATGAGCTGCCGTCAAGGCAAACGATCATGGGGCCTTTGCCTTTTTCTTCGACGCCGCGAAGCGAGTATTGAAGGAGCTCTTGATCCAAATAGCGGCGATAGAAATCTTTACGCAACACTGAATGGTGGAGCGTCAGCATCTCATGAGGCAGCAGCCGATGAATCGAGTCCCCGCGTTCGACTTCCAATACCTCTTCGCTGGAGCGTTCGAAAACCCTTTTTCGCAGTGCCATTGCATGAAACTTCATTCGGCCCACCATGCGAGCGAGCTTCTTGAGTTTCTCATTACCAGCGAGCCGCTTGCCGAGCTCCAGCTTCTGGCCAGGAGGCGAGCGTTGTCCGGTCCCGAGAGTATTTCCCCAAGCCTCCGCCTCTTCGGTCGCATCTTCGAGCTGTTGCGCCACCTTGATCGCTTCGGCCTGCAAATGGTTCGCTGACTTGGTTTCGATTTCCTTTAGATCTTCCTTGAGTTGGGCGGCTTTGTGTCGCAGCAAAGCCGCGGCGCCTTGAATTTCGCCCCCGACGCGCTCTTTGGCGTTCTGTAAGGCTTTCTTTGCTTCCTCGGACAAATTGTCCTCAGGAATCGTGTCGGCGCTCTCAAACTCTTGCAGCTTCTCGCTCACGACCTCTTCTTGCTTTTGGATATCCCACAGATCGCGCATGTCGCGACGGGTAAGAAACTTTTCCTCTCGAATCAGCGTGAGTAATCGCTCACCCAGCAACAAGGCGGAGAGGCCGGCGTGCGCTTCATTGAGCAGCGTCTGTTCTCGCAGAATCTCGTACTGACCTCCTTGCCCGACGGCATGGAGGAACTTTTGGTTGAGCAGAGCGCTCGGTAGAACCTTTGCTTCGTTGATAAAGATAACGTTGTACTTGAATAGCAAACAGAAGATGTCTTGCAGCAGTGAACCGAAATGAGGCAAAAACGTGCTGCCGGTCCTTTCCAGCTCTCGAAGCGAAGGGGATTCCGAGCGTAAATGGCCATAGACTCGCCGATCGTAAGCGTCGCTTTCGATCCAAAAGGAATTTTGCGGCAAGGGTTGAAAAACCCGTTTGGCGACCGGTTTTTTTCCACGTTTTGGAGGCATCAGAATTGCTCCAACATTTCTTTCTGAATTTGCTCGATTTCGTGTCTGACGGAACCGACGCGATCCAGTGGCCGCCCAAGCCGCTTGGCTTTTTCGATAATCTGATCGACCTTGACGATAATGTTTCTCAATTTGGTATGGAACTCGATCAATGCCCGCGCGCGCTCATCGTTGGTTTCCCACGGCCGCTGCGCTGAGTCCCTGATCTCGCGGGATTCGTAGAGCAGTTCGGTAATCTCTTCTTCATATCCGAGCAGGAGTTCGCGGATCGTGTTCCGCACCTGCTCGTGCTCGCCGGGATCCCGCCACAGTACATGCTCGAGAAAAAAGAGATTCTTTTCATGGACTTGGTCGGCTCCTTCGAGATAGGCATGCGCTTGAAGCAACGAGATCGATTGTCGATAACGCCGATCCGATGCCTGAATGCTCTTCTTATTAAGCTCGCGCCTAACATCGGCGATGCTCCGAAAGACATGCGACGGAACCGCCACGTCCCGAACCTGCTTCTGCATCTCTGTCAATTCGCCAAAGCTAAGGCCGGTGCGTTCAGCCTGCCCCTGGGATTCCAACATCCTGAGAAAGCGAAAGTCTTCGGCGATATAGTTGACCACAAACCGAAGGAGAAAACGGTCGTAAAGCGCCGTCAGCTCCTCCTCTTCGGGGAGCTCATTACTGGCGCCGAAAAGAGTCAATAAAGGAACCCGTGTTATCTCTTTGCCGTTGTGAAAGAGGCGCTCGTTAATCAGAGTCAACAGT
>DASQUN010000316.1:0-5390 GCA_035641275.1 Candidatus Udaeobacter sp.
CCATCGTATAATCCTCGTCCCGTTTCGGATTATCGGTATGGCCTTGTCCCAGCTTATCGACGGCGATCACCCGAAACCATTCGGCCAGCCGATCGAAGTTCAGCTCCCAGTCGAGCGCGCTCTCACAGGCGTCATTGGTCCCGAGATGGCTGCCGTGAAACAGCACCAGCACTTCACCGCTTCCCTTGTCGAAATAGCGTGTTCTAATACCGTCCACATCGATAAAGCACTCGCCTGTCATACAATTTCCCCCTCAAGAAGAACCGTTCCTGACCTTACCTGGCTGCCGCATAGGCGCGTCACTCCCTATCGTCAACAGGAAGACCGCACGTGAGATTTTCGAACCTTTGGCATTCTCCTCCAATATCATTTTCGCGCGCTTGTAGTCGATATCTTCCGCTTCTATTTCCTTCACTCATAATTTCAACTCATCCCTCTTTCGTCGTCACCGTGCCTCAATCGCGAGCTTGTTTCCGGGCAATGGGCGACTTTTTTGTTGTCTCGCGATCAAGCTTCTGTTAAGTCGGTAAATTATACAGATGACCAGAAGGAGGATGGCTGACATGGCGATAAATTCAAAGGCGTTTGAACAGCAACAACAAGAAAAAGTCGAATACGACTGGGGCACGCTCTGGCCGAAATATCACAAGGAAAAGATGAACTGGGCGACAGGGTTTAGAACCAAGGGAGACGTCGACATTCTTTTCCTTTCGGGATCGACGGGAAGAGATCCGTTTGAAGACGGCCCCTGTCGAACTCCCGATGAGGAGCGCGCCGGCAAAGGTAAAGTGGTGGGCGGTATCAAGGAACAGACGCGTCAGACCCTGGAAGACATCAAGGCCAGTCTCGAACAGATGGGTGCCACGCTGAAACACATCGTCATGTTCCGTTATTTTCTTAAGCGGAGAGAGGACGTCTTTGACATGCGCGATGAGATGTACAGGTTTTTTGAGGAGAACGAGCCGGATTTGCGAGCACACCCCAGACCGGCCACATTAATCCGAGGAGTGGGGATAGATTTGCCGGATATGCTGGTCGAAATCGAAGCCTGGGCGGTGGTTCCGCGGAAGAAATAGCTCAAGGCTCGCTCGATTAGAGCCACTGATCAATTAACTAGTGGACTGTAACTAAGTTCGTTTACGAAATTAGCGGTCCGAGTTCGTCATTCCCCCGAAGGGACCTTAGGGCAAAGCTTCCGGCCGCAGCCGATAGGTCTTTGCCTCAATGGCCACCCTCTCAACCCCCGTTCACTGCTTATTCCAAGGGTCCGGGCCTGACAGAACTTCTACGGCTCACATCTGCGGCCTCCAGCCTCGCCCTTCGGTCCAGCTTTCATCGTCAAGGGTCGCAAATGGTAATATTCCCGCGGAAGCGGGAATCCAGAACCCCCACTGTATCTCCCCCTTTGCTAAGGGGGAGACGAAGAGGGGGGCGAATTCCGGGTCGCGCTAGCTATCGCCAGCTTGCCCGGAATGACGATTAAATTATGTAACGAACTTCTGAGACGCCGCACTAGCCAGTGGACTGTAACAGACAAATAGCGTGTACCGTGCCGCGTTCGATCCTTCGGCTAAGCTCCGGACAGGCGCGCTCACCACGAACGGTTTTTTCTTTGTCCGTTCACTCTGAGCACGTCAAAGGACGAACGGAACGGATAGACGCGAACCAACTATTACACTCCACTAGCAGGTTGCTGAAAAAGACTCTCGGAGTCCTTCGACGGGCTCAGGACGAGCGGAGAGTGGCTGAAATGATTGAGTATTTTCCGTTCATGCTGAGCTTGTCGAAGCATTCCTACCTTTTTTAGCAACCTGCTAGTTACATCACAACCCCGCTCCCAGAGCGTTTCGGTGGTACGAGAAATCGATATACTTTTCTACCGGCGGCAAAGGAGCCGTCAGGCGTCCCATTTCAGCGCGCAACGCCAGAACGGCGGCGATTCCCGGAAGATTGAGCTCAGCCTGGGGATAAAGACCAGAATCAGGATCCAAAATCGCTTGCAACGTCTTTTCTGCGCGCGCTTGATCAAGCGCGTGATGTCTTGCCAGCAGCTTTGAGCACTCCCGGCGATTTCGTGGCTCAAAGCACCAGCGGGTCGCTTCGACATAAGCTCTGATATATCGAGCCAGAAGCGCTTCATGATCCCTTGCCCACGCCCGTCTGGCGGCGCCGCAGGTGGCTTGATAGACGGAAGACAATTCCTGGCCGCGGGCCAAGAGATGACAGCCGGTTGCTAAGGCGTCGTCGATATAAGGCGCGGTTAACAAAGCAGCCGCAATCTTCTTTTCCAGTAACGCTCGATAGCGATGCTCCCAGCCGCCGACTTCTACGAGCTCATAGTCGTTGGGCGAAAAACCCCTGGACCTCAGAAATCTTTCCAACAAGAACACAAATCCTGTGACCCGGGAATCGACACCGAGGAGGCGGCCGCGAAGCAACTGAACGTCCGGAAATTCCGGCGCGGCGATCAAACTCATAAGACCGCTATGGAGACCCATAAAAAGGAAGAGATCGGATTCACGATCGCTGTCATTGGACTCAACGGCCGCCACGACGTCATCGGCCGCCGGGTGACCTATTTGAAATTGGCCGGTTTGTAGCGCGGCGATGAGGAAATCCGAACCCGGAGTATAAACCACTTCAATTTCTAGACCGTGCTTGGCAAAGATCCCGCGCTCTACAGCCGCATGAACAGGCAGGTTGTATGCCGCTCGAAACTGGATAAGTCGCAGTTGATTTAGGGATGCCATCAAACTCTCTCGAATCGAACTGAAGGAAAATAACACAAAAGAGAGACGCGGCGAAAGATAAAGAGGTCTGTCGTACGTCTCGGCTAAGCCGTGTGCTGAAAATTCTTATTGCAGGTTGCTCAAAAAGATCTCAGAGGCGAGGCGCGCGAAAAATCGACGAGCGCAGGCGTACTCATCCAGTACGTTGTAGCGAGGCGATTGAGCGACAACGACGCATATGAGTCTTTTTCAGCAGACTGCTACTTTCGCCTTCCCTTGACACTCGGACCGCCATTGGATAATCAGGAGCCGTCGCCAATAACCTGTGCGTGCTTTTGCGGATGAGCACATACCTAAAGTCGGGCGTTGTCAATTCCTGAAAACCCCTTGTCTCGCTCGAGGGGAGGGACGATGAAGAAGGATCCAGCAACAGGCGCGCCTTCCATCAAATGGTCGATCCTTTTCTTTGTCTGTGTGCTTATTCTCTGGCAGCTTCTTATCCCCGTTTTGGGCATCCCCTCTTATCTCCTTCCTACACCAATAGCCATCCTCGAGGAGTTTCAAAAACGCGGTGGTTACATTTTCACGAATTTCGTGCCCACCTTCTACGAGACCATTCTGGGTTTTGTGATCGGCGCGTTTATCGGCATCGTCTCAGGTCTGGGCATCGTTTATTCGAAAATCCTCTGGCTCACTATTTACCCTTCGCTGGTGGTAGTCGGATCCGTTCCCCGGATCGCCATCGCTCCCCTCATCCTGATCTGGTTGGGCATTGATACCATATGGTCCAAGGTGACGATCGTGTTTCTCGTCGCGTTTTTTCCTATGGTCGTGAATTCGGTCGTGGGATTCTCGCAGATCGAGGGGGATATGCTGGACTTGGCCAAGACGATGGGCATGAAGCCATGGACGGAGTTCAGAAAAATTCGCCTTCCCAACTCTGTACCCTACATCTTTGCTGGGTTCAAAACGTCTATCGCCCTGGCGGTCATCGGCGCCGTCGTCGCCGAGTTTGTCTCCGGCCAGCAAGGACTCGGCTACCTCATCATCATCGGCAACAACGATCTCAACGCGGCTTTGATCTTCGCCTCCATCACCCTTCTTTCCGTAATGTCACTCGGATTGTTCGGAATCATCGTAGGTTTGGAAAAAATCCTGATGCCGTGGCGACGAGGTATTCATCCAACGGAGCTCTGAGCGCCAGGCTGTTTATCAAAACGTGCACGGAAAAGTAAAGGAGAAAAACCCATGAAACTGAAAATTCGCTCGCTCGCGCTTGCGCTTCTGACGACCGGCGCCTTAGTTATGGGTGCGGGATCCACTGTAAGCGCTGCGGAAAAAATAAGATTTTTGCTGGACTGGATCATTGAGGGAAAACATGTGCCTTTCTTCGTCGCGCGCGACAAGGGATTCTTTGAAAAAAATGGTTTCGAGGTAACCCTTATCGAGGGAAAGGGCTCAGGCAACTCGGCGACTTTCATCGACGCCGGGCAAGCCGATTATAGCTACGGGGATTTTCTCACTGCGCTCGAAGTGATGTCCAAGGGGGCGAAGAATCGCGCAATCGGCGTTGGCATGGTGTTCAATGGAGGCGGTTTGATATTTAGAGAAGGGTCGGGAATCAAAACCGCCAAGGACCTTGAAGGGAAGAATTTCGGCACAAACCCTGGAGATTTCGCCTATACCCTGCTCCCCGCGGTCGGGGCGGCCGCGGGATTCGATCACAAAAAAGTCATCATCAAGACCATGGAGCCAGCGGTACGAACGCCCGCGCTCTTTGAGGGGAAAATCGACTTCATGTCGGGGACTAACGGCTCGAGCGTCCAAAGGATGGCCATCCTGGGCAAACGGCAGGGAAAAGGCATCGGCTATTTGTTCTTTAAGGATATGGGCCTGGAGACTTACGGCCATGTTCTCCAAGCTCGAGAAGACCGCATCAAAAACAATCCGGATCAGGTGCAAAGACTCGTGTCTGCGGTCTTTGACGCCTGGGCCTGGTCGCTCAAGAATCAGAAGGAAGCGTTTGAGATTTTCATGAAAGCCAATCCGCAAAAGGACCGTGATATCAGCCTGGCCCAGATGGAAGCGGGGCTCGATGACGTTGTAGACCCTGAGACTAAGGAGCGCGGACTCGGCTATATGAAAGAAGCGATGATGAAAAAGTCGGTAGAAATCGCAAACAAGTACTTTGGCTTATCGCCCGCTGTCGACTTCAAAATGACCTACACGAATCAGTTCATCCGGAAGAACCCCGGGATGTAGAGGACGGGTTTGGCAAACCTCATCGACTACGAGAAAGTCCACAAGGTTTACAATTCGGGCAAGGATGAGGTGGTGGCGCTTGAAGAGATCTCGTTCAACGTGGCCGAGGGGGAATTTGTTACGGTCGTCGGTCGAAGCGGCTGCGGCAAAAGTACACTGCTGAAAATCACCGCCGGACTTCTGAGTTCCACTGGGGGATCGGTTCGCGTGGCCGGGGCTCCCGTCCTGGGTCCGCTGACGAATATCGGCATCGTCTTTCAGTCGCCTGTCCTGTTGGCATGGCGCAGGGCGCTCGACAACGTTCTTCTTCAGATCGAATCGCGCAAGCTGAAAGTCGAACAGTACAGAGAAAAGGCCTTACGGCTGCTTGAACTTAACGGGCTCAAAGGCTTTGAGTAT
>DASQUN010000317.1:0-9337 GCA_035641275.1 Candidatus Udaeobacter sp.
AGCAGCTCCAGGCGTTTTCCGCTTAACCCGGGCGCATCGATGCTCAAGCCGGTGACGTTTCCTCCAGGTTGTGCGAGACTTGCTACAAGGCCAACCGCAACAGGATCGCTGGTTGTGGGGAACACGATGGGTACAGTCCGAGTTCCATTTTTGGCAGCGAAGGCCGCTTCCGACCCGCCCGCAACGATGACATCTACTTTGAGGTCCACCAGCTCAGCCACCAACTCAGGAAAACGACCTATCTTACCTTTCGTAAAGCGCCACTCAATAACGATATTCTGACCTTCTCTATAGCCAATCTCGCGGAGACCTTGGCGGAAAGCCTCTTCGCGGGACTCGACACCATGGCGAGCTGATAGATAGCCGATACGGTAGACTTTTGCCGGCTGCTGCGCGTTTGCTGGAAAGCTGAGAGCGACGAGCACAACGCCAGCGCCATGTTGGTAAGGCTTTTACTCGCTCTCACTTAATCACCTTATCCGCTCGCGCCAGCACGTTCGGCGGAATCGTCAGACCAATCTGCTTAGCGGTCTTGAGATTGATGACCAGCTCGAACTTCGTAGGCTGTTCCACCGGCAGGTCCGCCGGTTTCGCGCCTTTAAGGATTTTATCGACGTAATACGCAGCGCGACGGTATAAGTCGTTATAGCTGACGCCGTAGGTCATAAGCCCACCAGCCTCGACAAATTCTGGCCTGGTGTATGTCGTCGGGAGCCGGCTCTTTACCGCGAGGTCCGCAACTTTTGTTCGGTGAGCATTGAGGACGGGGTTCCCCAGCACAAGGAGTGCGTCAGCGCGCCCCTTGTTTGCGGCTCGGAACGCAGTCTCAATATCCTTAGAACCTAGTACGTCCAGGTATTGAATCTGCACCCCGAACGCCCCTCCGGCGAGTTCCGTCTCTCTTAACTCTTGTGGGTTGCCTGGGTTGGTCGAACTCCCGATGACGGCCACGCGCGAGAGTCTAGGAACGATCTCCTTCAAAAGCTCCAGTTGTTTTCCACTTATCTCAGGGGAAAGAGTTGCCAATCCAGTGATGTTCCCACCCGGTCGCGCAAGGCTGCCGACAAACCCGCTGCCGACAGGGTCGGTATCCTGCGTCATGACAATGGGAATTGTAGCAGTTGCTTCCTTGACGGCACGGGTTACCGTGGGACCACCCGAGACGATGATGTCGACCTTGAGACGGACCAGCTCGGCTGCAAGGCCAGGTAGCCGGTCCGCTTTTCCCTCTGCAGATCGCCACTCGATGACAATGTTTTTCCCTTCGACGTACCCAAGCTCGTGCAGACCCTGCCGGAATGCCTCCGTGCGGAACGTGATAGCGGAAAGGGAGGAAGCAGTTAAGTATCCTATCCGGTGGACTTTCGTTGGCTGCTGCGCCTCCGCAAGAGGAACTGAGCCAAGGCTTAATGCGACCAGCAAAACGATAAGGGTTTTTCTAGTCATAGGGGCCTCTGTTTACCCCTGTTCGTTGCTTCCTGTCTAGGAAAATTTTAGCCCGGGATTCCGCGGTCACCCATCTACGTTCAGGATTCGGCAGCTCATAACGCAACCATGGTGCCAGAGGCATAGGCTAGGTCTTGTGAGACCAAGCCTATTGAATTTGTTGCGAAATCTCTATTGGGAAGAGTTGCGGCTGGTTGTCAGAGTAAAGCCCAAGCGTAGCCGATTTGATGCAGCATAGACGCAAGAATACATCAGTAGATTTGAATCGGACCAAGCCTTGAACCTAAGCTCTGGGGACGTTGGTCTGCGTAGTCCTTACGGCTTTACGGCAAAGACCTATCAGGATCCAATTGGACGATTGCTTCAGACCTATCCCCCGCCTTAGGCCAAGAACTCTGAAGCTCAATGAGATCCATCCTGAAACTTTTCCGATTCAGGAACCCGAGATGTTGGACGAAATATGAATTATTTCCGCCAAATCTTCTTGACGAACCCTTCTTCTTCTAGCCGTTTGAGATAGCGATCGTTGACGTAATTCCTCGCGTCGACGTTTTTCGCTCTAGGATTACTCTCGGCAATCTGATCGACTACTGCCTGCATCGCTGCGGCGGACGGATAAGGTACCGGTTCAAGTTGTTTAACGAAGTAGTCATAGCCTTCTGAGATCGCTTTGAGATTTTGCACCCGGGTGAAATATGCCAGCGCTTTGATGGAATACTCTTTTTCGGTTTTGAGAACCTTGATCGCTTCAAGATAGGCGCGCAGGAAGTTCAGCACCTTGGCTTCTTGCTTCTCTAAGTAGCGCCTGCTGCCTAACAGACCCGTATTGAAGAACGGGATATCCATCTTGACCGAGTCGGCAATCACGTTGAGCTTGAGTCGCTCCGCTTCGCTCCCGAAGGGCGCGTTCACTACGGTGCCGTCGACGTTGCCCGAGGTCACCGCGGCGATGCGCGCCGGTTCGTCACCGATCTGTAAAATCGTCGCTTCTTTAACGGGATCGACACCGACGCGCTTGAGCATCGCGCGCATGCCGAAGTCGGCCGAGGAGCCGAAGCGGCTGACGGCGAATTTCTTCCCTTTTAGCTGTTCGACGCTCTTGATCTCCGGCCGGGCGATCAACTGGTAATTGAGCTTGTCAAGCAACCCAAGAAAATAAACGAGATCCGCCCCTTCAAGATTGGCGGCGACACCCGGCGCGCCGCTCAGCTGGGACAAATCGAGACTGCCTGAAACCAAGACTTGCACATTGGTTGTGCCGCCGGGGATATAGACGCTCTCGACCGCCAAACCGTATTTGGTGAACAGGCCGCGGTCCTTGGCAATGTGCACCAAGCCGGATTGGAGGCTGATCGCCCCTAGACCGACCCGAAGCTTCTCCTGAGCCTCGGCAGATCCGGTTAAGCAACAAGCAAGCAGCACGTTGAGCAGCAAGATTTTTTTCATGGGCGTCCTCGTATCATAATCGAAGTTCTAGCGCCAATGGGAACTGGACCCCCGATTAAACCATTCGGGGGTGACGCCTTTGGGACAAACTCTGATCGCTATGTTGTGATAACCGTCAGAGTGCTTCGGGTAATTCATTCCGAGCCAGTTCCGGTCTCGCCTGTGCTGAGCCCAGGTCGAACAACCGATAGAAGCATTCGGGAATGACCTACTCTAAGACATCTGTGTCTTTACGCAGCAAGCTTTGGAAATCGAATCGGTCAGCGATTGAACCGTTTCGCTCACTGTGCGATGTTCTTCGACAGATTCCACCGGGGAGGACCATTATGGCGGACGTGACAATAAAAGCTCTCAAAGACGGCCCGTATGAAGTTGCCGGGCACGCGAAGGTTTTGGATAACACGGGAAAAGAATTCGCAGAGAGCCAGTTTCCTCCGCTCTATCTCTGTCGCTGCGGCCAATCGAAAAACAAACCCTTCTGCGACGGCAGCCACACGGGTGTCGGCTTCAAGTCAGAAGAAAGAGCGAGCTAGAGGGAATTGACCAGCCCAATAGTCCAGGGCTCCATCACTCCAATTGGGTGGGAACGAACTGGAGTAATGGATGTTGGAGTGATGGGTATTGCAAAACGATAAGACAGAATTCTTTCGTAATCTTCTTGGAGGGGGAACATGCAAGGAAAAGTGGTTATCGTCACCGGTGGAGCCAAGGGGATCGGCCGTCATGCGGCACACACGTTAGCTAAGGCTGGCGCTAAAGTCGTTCTCGCCGACACTGATGCCGAGCGAATGCATAAAACTCTGAGCGAGATTCATGCCTTCACTCCCGATGCCCTCGCGATTTCCACGGACGTGCGCGACGAAAAAGACGTGCGCCATATGGTTCATGAAGTCGTGGATCGTTTGGGTCAAATCGATGCCTTGATTAACGACGCCGGCATCGTGCCGCATTTTAATTGGGGTATTCCCCGCTGGCCACGCGTTCGGTATCTGAGCAAGGATTTCTGGGACAGCGTCATTCAAACCAATCTCGGCGGCACCTTCCTATGCACGAAATATGTCGTTCCCGTCATGGAAGAGCGTCGTTCCGGCAATATCGTCAACCTCTGGGGCGGAGGTCGAGCCGAAAATCACGGCGCCGCCGCCTACGTGGTCAGCAAAGACGCCATCCGAACGTTTACGCGCTTCGTTGCCGAAGAGGAGCGCGAATGGAATGTTTGCGTCGTCGCCTTCAGCCCGCGCCAGGCGATCGCGACCGAGGACGCACCTGAAGAAGCCCGCAAACGCCTGCCTGGACCGGAATCGCTAGGCAATGCCTTCGTCCTCGCGGCACAGGCGGATATGGAGCTCACCGGAAAGACGGTTGAGCATCGCGACGGGAAACTTGTCGTGGCGAATTAGTGGCCTTATAAAACGCTATTCGAGCGTTTATCTTGGCGTGCTTTGTGCCGTTCCGCTGGGCTCACGGTCGAAGCCTTTGCGCGAGATTTTCGACAGACGATTCGGATTCTGCATCGCGCCAAGACGCCAAGATCGCAAAGAAAGATTGTTTATCCTTCCAACCCACAGTCCGTGATAGTATGCCTCGGTCTAAGAAGTGATTAGGGCCAGCAGCTGTAATATTGAACTCGCTAGCTAGCAAATGATTCGCCTGATTTGAAAGCCCCTGTCTTGACTGCCTTACCCTGAGAGCCCAGAATGGATCCGAGCGGTGGCCACGGGTCCAAAAACTGGGTTAGAGATTTCGTCCCAGGGCGTCAGGACAAGTCCGAAAGGACCATTAATCCTGTAATCAGGAGCGCCGATCTCATAGTGGCACCGCTCTTTTGTACCCGGCATCGATCTCGTCATGAATCAACTTAGGATGGGTTGAGCACTTCGACGGAGTTTATCCTGAGCGCAGCCGAAGGGCTCAGGATAGACTCCGCAAGACCCATCAATTCCTTGGCAACTATCCTAATACGCTGGTTCGTGCCTGCGCTCTTTACCTACTTCCCGGGCTGATATCCTCACACACTGCCGCATTGGCGGTGTTTGTGGAAGTGGATAATTCTTGACAGCTTTATGCCAAATGGCGAACATTACGTCAGTTTTGCCTTTAATCGGAACGAAAAAGCTTTATCCTCGTACACTGCCGGAACCACGCCAGTAAACCTTTTCACACATGAATCGAATTAAGGAAAAGAAATTTATCAAAACTATTAAGCAGAAAGGTATCACAATTGATTCAAGCTATCCTGATTCTGCCGAGGTCTCTTTCAAAAATGATCTTGAACTTTCACGATTCTGGAAAATACCTGAAGGTGCAAGGAGAATTCCCTATTTTGTTGATACGATTTTAGGTGCACTGGACCCGTGGGAGAGCGCATACGTTTGGAAGCATCTTGGAAGTTGGGTTTCGAGAGTAAAAAGCGAGAGACTGAATGATGATTTACAGGCCGTTATATATCGAGGTGTCGGAATAGCAGATGACAATGCTGATATCCTTGAATTCAAAAGAAATGAATTACATGTGCTAATTGCTTTGATTTTTAACCAATTAGTATTTGGATGGCATGTCGAAGATGACCTTTACATTATCCCAAATCACGGCAAACAAATAATCAAGACCGATCATCACGACGTTGTGCATGTATTATTTAGAGACGATTCGACTATGAAGCAGTTCATAGAGGAAATGAGCAAAAACGGCTTTGAATTGCCTAATGATCTACCCGATGAAACTCTCAAGAAACCGGATTGGATGAAATAACCATTCACGCCAGCGGACGCGATATGAACCGCGCCGCTGATTTCGGCAGTTAGGCCACGCTGAGCTAATTTGCTTAGGCAAGCCACCGAAGCCAGCTACAATGAATCGGGACTGACAAAGGTACCAGGAGTCTTTTCTGACGAGCTGGGTCCGGAAATGGGTTCAGAGAACTATTTTTCACCGCAAGCTGGTTGCGTTGATTGAAAAAGGCACTCTGATCCCAATGACGCCCGTACACTGGTCATATACTTAGGCTATATCGTGCATGTTTCTAAGAACACGAATTTAGAATTCTCATAGCATTGATGCGCCGCTGGTTTTCGAAGGAAAAAAGAAGAGCAAGTGCGGAACGAAGGTATTTGGAGAACACGGTCGCGACATACGAGGGCATCTGCTTCTGCGACCTCTCCATCTATAAGAGGGCTACAGACGATTTTGTTGAGTCTACGAAAAAAGCTTTAGATTTGATTAAAGAGAACGATTCACGAAGATTCCATAGAATTCAACGTTTTATCGCTTACGTTGTAAATCAGGAGTTAGTTTCAGGAGGCAACTACGACGGTTCCTTAAAAGTTTGTAACGTTGACTTCAGTTTCTTTAAGGTCCGAGAGAATTTTGAGTGGTATTTACTTCAATATGCGGGTCTTTTAGTTCACGAATCTACTCACGGATTGATTGCAGCCCGACCCATCCCTTACAGCAGACGAGGGCACGTATTGAAGCGTTGTGCCTTAAGGAGGAGAAGCGGTTCTTCACGAGGATTAGCAGTCCATGGAAGCTAGACGATTTAGCTAGCCCGTATGACGAACATTGGTTGAAAGAATACTGGGGATTCTGGTCAAGAATGAAACTAATTTGGAAACGAGTGAAGGCCAGTGTAGATGAACTCCCCGATACTAAAAGATAAGACCTAACCCGTCGCAGACCGATCGCTAAAGAGCGCCGGCTGAGCTTAGGCGTTCGGCGTCAAGAAAGTGACCATGGTGCGCGAGTACAGATCGAGCGATCTCGAGACAGTTGTCGCTCTGTTTCAACGCTCCGTCCGTGAAGTGGCTTCTCGTGATTACTCGCCGGCCCAGCTCTCTGCTTGGGCGCCGGAGACAGCCGATCTGCGCGCGTGGTCCAACCGTCTCGCCGACGGGGGCGTTTTCGTGTGCACGCGCAATGAACAGATCGCCGGCTTCGCCCGAATTGACGCCGATGGTTGTGTCGATCTGCTTTACGTTCATCCCAATTGCCAGCGCCAAGGCGTTGCCCGAGAGCTCGTGGAACAGCTCGTTTCTTGGGCCGCGAGTCGAGCGCTAAGGCGACTGCAAGCGGAGGTCAGTGTTACGGCGCGGCCATTTTTCGAGCGCAGGGGGTTTCGCGTTGTGCGGCCGCAAGTGGTTGAGCGCCGAGGCGTGAAGTTCGACAATTTTGTCATGGACTGCGAGCTATGACACCGAACCGTGCGTTCGAAGGGACCGCTTGCCGACGGCTCTGCGCGCTTCGCTCCGCTGCCGCCTCCGCCCAACCGAAAGGTTGATGGGGAGAAAAAGGTACCCAGAGTCTTTTCTGATTTATGCTCGTGCGGAATTAGATCACTGTGAAAGATCCACAGTACGATCCAAACTGGAAGCGGCGCTTTTGGCGAGATCTTCTAGAGCCATTTCTCTTCGACTCGTCCGGCTGGTTACTCGGTGCCGTCGGCGCTATCGTGTTTGTTCTTTTTACTGTTCGTACGTTCGCTACTTGGGTAGTCGGTATTTCACTTCGACGGCCCTCTTTATTAGTCTAACAAGCTCCTTGAGTGGTTCAGCTACGCCCACCGTTCAGCCCACCCGTTGACACGATTGATTGTAATCGCTTACCGTTCATCCGAAGAAGACCTGTTACCAAACGGAGTAGCCTTATGTGGAAAGAATTCAAAGTCATCGATGCGGATGCGCACATGCATGAGCCCCAGTATCTTTGGGAGCGCTACGTGGAGCCAAAGTTCAGAGACCAAGTCCCAAAGGTCGCCTTTATGGACGGCGTGTTCATGATCTACGAACCCGATGGGAAGTTTATTCCCAAGGGTGAAATTCAGTCTCGACCGCCGGAGAGCGCGTGGAGAGTGATGGAGGCGAAGTACGGCGAAGCCTATCGGCAATGGTGGTCGCCTGAGATCCGGCTAAAGGACATGGACCGCTATGGTTGGGACAAGCAGGTGTTGCTGCCGACGGGAAACAACGGCAACTTCGCGTATCGGGTCGCGTTGAAAGACGTTCAACTGGGCGCCGCGATGTGCCGGGCTTACAACAACTGGGCGCACGACTATTGCAGTATTGATCCCAAGCGCCTCAAATTCGTCGCCGTGCTCCCGGGCTCGGATGTCGAGGAAATGGCGCAGGAGGCTCGGCGCGCCGTAGAAGAGCTCGGCGCCGTTTCCGTGAGAAATCCCTTTCTGCCGGAGGGCAAATGGCTGCATGAACCAGAATACGACGCTTTATGGAACTTGGCCTGTGAGCTCGACTTCCCTATCGCGGTTCACGGAGAATATCGCCAGCGCCGTTTCCAACCGTTTAGAAAACTCGAAGGGGAAAGACGCGAAGACATCCAGTTGGCGTTGCGCGGGCTCGACCATGCTCTTGGTTTCCCGTGCGATAACATGACCACCCTCGGTCATTTTATCTTCACCGGGATCTTGGAACGCTTTCCGAAGCTGCGGCTCGGCATTCTCGAGTCCAACGCTGGTTGGCTGCCCTTCTGGCTGGGTAGGATGGACGATCATACCCATGGACGGAATAGCGTAATGGGAAAATCGGAGAAACTTAGGATGCTGCCAAGCGAGTACTTTATGCGTCAATGCGTAATTGCGTGTGACAGCGATGAACGGGCGCTCAAATACGTGGTTGAGTTCTTAAAGGGCGAAAACATCGTCTGGAATACCGATTATCCCCATCCGGACGCCATAGAACCGTCGAGAGCGCTACCAGAACTCGAAACTCAACCGATTACGGACGAGGCCAGACGCAAAATCCTGTGGGATAACGCCGTTAAACTCTTCGGACCGCGGATACTGAACTGAGGCTAGTAGGGGCGTATGGCTTATGGCATATAGCATATGGCTCATGGCGTGGAATGCCGGACAAAAGAGGAGGAGCGCATGGCGTTTCGTTTCGAAGGCTTGGAAATCTTCCACGCAGCTATCGATTTTTCAGCTAGAGTGTACGAAATGGTCAAGAAGTTTCCCGCGGATGAACGATTCGACCTCACATGGCAAGCACGCCGTGCTGCTAATTCGATCGTTCTGAATATTGCCGAGGGCTCCGGAAGAGGGACCAAGAAGGATTTTTCTCACTTCTTAGATATGGCTCTAGGCTCAACCTTTGAAACTGTTGCATGTTTCTTTGTTGCACTAAAGCAATCTTACGTTTCTCAACACGACCTAGACGAAATAAAAAGGAATGGTGAGTCCTTGAGTAAGAGAATCAACGCTTTCAAACGTACATTGAAGTAATGGCGCATGGCCGCACGCCACGCCATATAAGCCATATGCCATATGCTATCCGCTATATGCTATATGCCATGCGCCATATGCCATTGGCTATCTGCCGCCCTCGCCGGGCTCTTCCCGATAGAGTCTTAGAGCTTCCATCACCGGCGAGTCACTGGTGGAAAAAAGAATCGCTTCTTCATCTTTCGAGCGGTTCTGGTGACTATGCCAACTCCA
>DASQUN010000318.1:0-7030 GCA_035641275.1 Candidatus Udaeobacter sp.
GGCTTGTCCCGAGCAGCACTTTCGGACTAGGCAATGCCTTTACCCAACTCCGTCGTACACGGGCATTGATCGGGGAACCGCTCGCATTCGATATCCCGAGTTGCGACCGGTTTGATCTCGCCCCGCTCTGTCTTTATCTGAACTCTCATTCTATGGGTGATCACCAGCCAGACCGCGACCGTGGCCAGAGTGGCCCACGTCATCCATGTTGTGTCGAGCGGCATGGGCATGAGCCCATCGCGCGCCGCGTGCTTAAGCCAGAGAAGAATCGCGATCGCGCCGAGTGCCTCCGCGATCCTGGCGGCGATGCCGTCAATAACAATCTTCACGGCCGATCGTTCCGAGGGATCGACTGGAATAAAAGCCTGTTCCCAAAGCGACCGATGCACGGATGAGCGAAGTCCCCCCTCCGTAACTCTCAAGACAGACCGGCTGAGAGCCGTCGCCGCGGCCGTCGCGAAAGTGGCGCCGCCGATAAGGGCGATGGGCAGCACCATCAGCCCACCGCGCAATCCGACTCTATCTTGTATTTTGGGCGTGGCGAAGAGTTGTAGCAGCAGAGAACTGAAATTCAGCAGGATGTAAAAGTTGGCGAAGAAACCGGCGTTGCCTTTCGAGCCCATATTAGCGCTGGCTGCCGCCGCGTAGAACTGAAAATCTATGAGCAAGCCGGCGAGCGCCCCCGTCATCGAAATGAACAGGAGTGTCAGTGCGTAGTGGTTGGTGAGCGGAGTCAAAAATCCAGCTTTCTTCTCCTGATCATTCTTCGATAAAATATTTGTCGGGAAGCGATTGTGGATGAGCTGCACGAAGGCGACAACACCAAAGATGATGGTCGCCCCCAAAAAGACCAACCATTTGGCATCCAGATAAGGAGCCAGTCCTTTGGCAACCAAGCCGCCCATCATGCCGCCGGCAAGCGTGCCAGCGCCCAACTTGCTGAAGGCACGAGCGGCTTCGGCCTTTGCCGTTTTTTCGAAAATATCCGTTGCCAAAAGCCACAGGCTCGCGAACAGGAGGCCGAAAATTGCCGGAATGAACATGAAGATGGCCAGCAACAGCGTGTTATCTCCCGGCTGCAAAAAAGGCGCAACCGTGGCCATGACCGTGCCAGCGAGCAGCAGAACTCCGATGCGCGCGGGCCGGGCACCCCAGATCTTCATCGCCTTGACGAAGATCAGAGCCAAAGGCAGCGATGCTGCGCCGATATTGATATAGACGAGCGGCAGCTGCAGCAGGCCTCCGCTACCCTGAAAGAAAAGCGCATCGCGGCCGGTTTTAGCAATGATGAAAGCGGAGGTGGCTAAACCGAGGGCTAGAGCAGGGAGTAGAGTCTGTAGGCGGGCTTGGCGCGTTTCAAGCATGTTGCGCAACTACTAAGGGCGTCGTGATAGTAGACATACCCATAACCAAGGGGCGAGTCATGGAAAGCGCGGCGAGGCGCAGGCCCGGACCGTTGGCATTAGCCCCGTTGGAGTGGACCGGTGGTGGCCGATATGGCACCTCCGATCATGAGTCCCTCCTTGGTCATCAGCCTCAGCAGTCAGCTGGCTGTAAAACAGGCGACTGGCTGAACGCTGACAACTGAGTACTGGCAACCGCTCCTTTACTCGCCGTACTGCTGGATGAGCTTCGCCACCAAGGCTGTCCAACCCGTCTGGTGGCTGGCGCCGATGCCGGCGCCGTTGTCGCCGTGGAAATATTCATGAAAGGGGATGAAGTCGCGCCAGTAGGGGTCAGTTTGAAATTTTTCCGTGCCGCCGAAAACCGGCCGACGGCCATCTTCATTGCGCATGAAAATGCGCGTGAGCCGCTGAGAAATTTCTCCGGCGACTTTCCAGAGATCGCTCATTTGACCGGAGCCTGTCGGGCACTCGACTTTGTAACCATCACCGAGGAAAAAATGGAATTTTTGCAGCGACTCGATCAACAGGTAATTCACCGGAAACCAGATAGGACCCCGCCAATTCGAGTTGCCGCCGAACAATCCAGTGCTCGACTCGGCCGGCTCATAATCGACGCGGTACTCCATGCCGTCCACATGGAGCGTATACGGGTGATCGCGATGGAAACGCGATATCGCGCGGATGCCGTAGGCCGATAAAAATTCCGTCTCGTCCAGCATGTAACGCAAAACGCGCTTCAAGCGATGGCGATTCACGAGAGACAGAAAACGGCGCGGCCCTTCGTCCGTCGATTGGGTTTCTATGTGCTCGCTGAGTCCCGGCCTATTCTCCATGAACCATTGCATGCGGCGTTTGAAGCCGGGCAAGGCGTCCACCATGCGCGGGTCCAACGTCTCGACGGCGAAGAGGGGAATCAGACCCACCATCGATCGCACCTTCAAGGGAAACCGCTGGCCATCCGTCATGTGCAGCACGTCATAGTAAAAACCATCCTTGGCATTCCATAGCTCGAGGCCTTCACCGCCGAGATTGTTCATCGCGTCGCAAATATATACGAAATGCTCGAAGAACTTGCTCGCCACGTCTTCATAGGCTGAATTCTCGCGCGCCAGCTCCAGGGCAATGGCCAGCATATTGAGGCAATACATGCCCATCCAGCTCGTCGCATCCGATTGCTCAATATGCCCGCCGGTTGGCAGCGGTGCGCTACGGTCGAACACGCCGATGTTGTCGAGACCGAGAAACCCGCCCTGAAAGATGTTTCTACCCTCGGCGTCTTTGCGATTCACCCACCAAGTGAAATTGAGCAGCAGTTTTTGAAAAATACGTTCGAGAAATTTACGATCTCCGTTGCCGCGGCGCTTCTTTTCAACTTTGTAAACACGCCACGCCGCCCACGCATGCACCGGCGGATTGACGTCGCCGAAGGCCCATTCATAGGCCGGCAATTGGCCGTTGGGGTGCATGTACCACTCACGGGTCATCAGAATCAGTTGTTCTTTGGCGAAGTCGGGGTCGACGAGCGCAAGCGCAATGCAGTGAAACGCGAGATCCCAGGCGGCATACCACGGATACTCCCACTTGTCGGGCATCGAGATGACGTCGGCATTGTATAGATGTTTCCACTCGTGATTGCGGCCATTAAGCCGCTCCCGGGGCGGGTCGGCTCCCGCCGGATCGCCTTTGAGCCAGCGATTGACGTCGTAGTGATAAAACTGTTTGCTCCAGAGAAGACCGCCGAGCGCCTGGCGCATGACGTTGTTGCGGTCCGGCGCCAACGTATCGGGAATCACGGTCCGGTAGAATTCGTCCGCTTCCTTCTTCCGTTCGGCAAAGATTCTGTCGAATTCGCCATCGACGGCCTTGCCGCTGGCCGGAGCCGAGTCGGTCAGTCGCAGCCGCACAACCGTAGACTGGCCCGGGGCTAACGTCATCCGATAGCGCGCCGCCGCTTTTGTCCCCGGTCCTTGTGAGCTCGCCATCTCAGTCCTTCCATCTACAACGTAGTCGTTAATTCCGTCTTTCACGTAGCAAGAACCACTCTCCGAACCGAACAACTTTTGGCTGTTCGTTTCGTTTTCCGTGAAAAGAATCTCCGGTTTTCCTTCGCAGTAAAGCCAACGATTGCCGTAATACCAGTGGAAAAGTTGCAGGGTGGCCATTTCTGTGGCTTCGTCGCGGCTGATTTTGGGTCTTCGCTCGTCGAGTCCCCAGGACCAGGTGTTGCGGAACCACAGCGTGGGCAACAGGTGCAAGTCCGCCAACTCGGGGCCGCGGTTGATGGCTTCTATGCGGATCAAGATGTCGTCCGGCGCAGCTTTGGCGTACTCGATGAAAACATCAAAGTAGCGGTTGTCGTCGAAAACGCTCGTGTTTATGAGTTCGAACTCAAGATGCCGTTTGTTCCGTCTGCGGTTTTCCGCGACCAACTGCGCATAGGGAAACTCGGCTTGGGGATACTTGTAGAGATATTTCATGTAGGAATGCGTGGGTGTGGAATCGAGATAAAAGTAATACTCTTTGACATCCTCGCCGTGGTTTCCTTCATTGCCGGTGAGGCCGAAAAGTCGTTCTTTGAGAACCGGATCTTTACCGTTCCAGAGGGCGAGCGCGAAACAGATGTATTGATGACGGTCAGATATCCCGCCGAGCCCGTCTTCGCCCCAACGATAAGCGCGGCTCCGCGCGTGATCGTGAGAAAGATGTTCCCAGGCATTGCCATAGGGACTGTAATCCTCACGCACGGTGCCCCACTGGCGCTCGGAAAGATAGGGTCCCCAGCGTTTCCAGTTCGCTTTGCGTTGCCGGTCTTCCTCTAGCCGAATTTCTTCTTTAGTCACGGTTTCCTCTTTCTGCGCCTCGGGATTTTATCATAACTTTGTTAACCGAGGCTTACGCTTTCACCCCGCCTAGTCACACCTCATTGGACGTAACTCGGTCGGCTGTACCAAAAGCAACAACCAAGTCGTCATTCCGGCCAAGCCTGCGACAGCGGGCGCGAGCCGGAATCCAGCAAGTACAAAGCTTCTAGATTCCCGCCTTTCGACCGCGCTCAGGGCAAGCTTTCGCGGGGAATATTCATTATCGGTGAGGCTGGTCCTCGACGATGAAAGCTGGACCGAAGGGCGAGGCTGGAGGCCGCAGACGTAGAGCCGTAGAAGTTCTGTCAGGCCCGGACCCTTGGAATAAGCAGCGAACGGGGTTGGCAGGGTGGCCATTGAGGCAAAGACCCATCGGCTGCGGCCGGAAGCCTTGCCCGAGGTCCGCTGTCGGGGGAAAGACGGATGAAGGCTTTTCAGACAAATGAATTTTTCGTTCTGAGAAAAACCCCTGACGTAAGTCCAAGCAAATTTACTCCCGCTGGTTCCGAGGCATGAGTTGACAGAAAGGATTCTCATGGCGCTTCTATCCATTTAGATGTTAGCTCCGCGCGGCTCGTTGCGGATATTCTCCAGTGCCGGCCACGCCCAAAACGGCGCGATCGAGTCGCAGCAGTTCGGCCAACGACCAGGCCTGAAACGGGCAACCGCGGGGCGTGTGCGGTCGGTTCGCATCGGCAATCTCCGAGATGTGACCGAGCCCGGCCGTGTTCAGATGTTCCATGAAGGGGGCGACGAAGCGCGCCCGGGCTTCGCGCTTCACCTTATCGCTGCCGCCGTGCACGCGCACCCAGGCTTCGACGAAAGCCCCGATGAGCCACGGCCATACAGTGCCTTGATGATAGACGCTGTCGCGATCGTTGACACCGCCGTCGTATTTCGGCGCGTAACCCGGTTCCTCTGGCGCGAGTGAGCGCAGACCCATAGGCGTCCATAGGCGGCGGGTGACTGCTTCGACAATTCGGCCTGCGCGTTCGCCTTCAATGAGGGCAAGCGGAAGTCCACCCACGGCAAAGATCTGGTTTGGCCGAAACGACGCATCCACTTTGCCCGATTGATGATCGACATCGACAACGTCATATAGAGCGCCCCCTTGTTCATTCCAAAAACGCGCGCGAAAACTGTCGGCGCCAAGCGCAAACGCTTCTTTCCAACGCTCCGAAAATTGGCTGCCGATCCCAAGCGCGTTCAGCCAAAGCGCTTGAATCTCGACGGGCTTGCCGATCCGCGGCGTCACGACCCAGTCACCGATTTTGGCGTCCATCCAGGTGAGTTGCACCCCTGGAGCGCCGGCGGCGAGAAGTCCGTCGCGATCCATACGAATGCCGCAGCGCGTGCCCTGAGAATAGCCGGTGAGGATCGCCTCGATGGCTTTTTGCAGCGACTCTTTCTGCCAGCGAGAGACCGTGCCGCTCGTCAATTTCGTCGCTTGCAGGAAGCCATAGACTGCGATGATGTACCAAAGCGACGCATCAACCGAGTTGTATTCCGGCTGATCGCCTTGGTCGGGAAAACGGTTGGGTAGCATTCCTTCGGATACGACGCCGGACCATTCGAGTAGAATGTCCCGGGCGTCGTCGACCCGCCCCGTCGCCAGGCAAAGGCCGCCGAGAGAAATGAACGTGTCGCGACCCCAATCCGTAAACCAGGGGTAACCGGCGACGATGGTTTTGCCGCCGCCGCGCTTGACCAAATAGGCGTCCGCTGAACGGTCCAATGGCGTCGCGAATGCCGCGCGCCGCCGCCGCTCGTTGCTGCGGAACTGCAGCGCTAATTGCTCGGCGGATTGATCGGGCGGCAGTTGGTTGTGGTCAAAACCTGCCGCGGCAAAGATGAGTATCGCTTCGCCCTTCCTGAGATCCCAGTAAAAGGTGCCAGGCGAGGCGAGATCTTCGGTAAAATCCAGCCCGCGGGCGCGCTCCTGTTCATAGACAAAGTTGCGGTACCAATCCGGCCGATGGAGATACTCGCCGTTGTGCAGCGAGATGATACCGGGAAGCCCGGTGTAGGGATACCACAGAAGCCTTCGGTCGAGGATGTTCGGCCGAAATTGAAACGCCGGATTCTCATGATGCATCGAGTGATAGTCGCGGCCGGAGAAGAAAGGTCGCAGCGTTAAGTTTGCCTTGGGGACAACATTCAAGAGGCGCCAGGAGAGGCAGACGATTGAAGCGCCATGTAAAACGAAAATCTCTTGCTGAACCTTGGTCCCATCTTCGAGTGAAAAATTCCATTGTGGCCAGGGATCCGACCTGAATTCGGCAATGCGCCGGGCGCCGTCTGGATGAACAATCTCGGATGGGTAGAGCTGAGAGGATAGCGCATACGTACCGGTTGACGTTGTCACAGACGCATCGAAGCCGTTAACGAGAACCAAACGGCCCGCCGGCGGTTTGGTCGCCGTGAGCAGCAGAGCATGGTAGCGGCGAGTTCGGGTGCCGGAAACCGTACCGGAAGCAAAGCCGCCGAGGCCGTCGGCTTCGAGCCATTCATCTTGCCGCATGTTGGTTAAATCGGCCATATCGATCTTTCCAGCACGTCTATTGCTGTTGCGCTTTCTCTCTCACTTTCCAGCCATTCGTTCTTTACTGAGTTAGGGTTAGACGAGGCTGCGAAGCATGAATGGATACACCGGGTCGGGAATAGGCTTAGCTCCTTCTTGCTCTAGGCCCCAAAAATTATCTTGCGATCAGCTGTAGCCCGTGACCATCAGGATCCCGGGCCAAAAAGCCTTTCGTGAATCCA
>DASQUN010000319.1:0-3426 GCA_035641275.1 Candidatus Udaeobacter sp.
AGTCTGGCGATCTCGTTGGGTGCAGCCAAATCGCATAACCCAACTCTGCCATAAGAGAAAATAGCGGTCGGAACTCCGGCCCATCCAGGGGTCGCCCATTGACGGGTTGTTGCCCAAACGTCGCTTGAACCACTGAACTAGATTACACTACAGCAGAGTTTTCTTTAGGGAATCAAAACTGCTGTGGCAAAACAATGGGTGCCAGGGCGCAGAACATAACGCGCGCGTTAGCAGCTGTAGCGAGAACCATTCTCGGTTTTGGCCAAGCGTGAGCAATCAAGAGTTGAATGTTCTGCGCTACGGCAATCAAGTAATCCTGAATTTGCACCCGCCACTGGCCGCGCCACCGTGCTCGTTTCAAACCGAATCGTGTTCCGTGAGCAAAAGACCGTTCCATAAAGTGCTGACGGGTCTGGATATCTTTTTTTGAAGTTCGACTCTGTGCCTGGACCCGTAAGTCGTCCAAGATCTCCTGACGCTCATGACGTTTGAGTGTTCGCCCTGCACTCTGAGAGTGAGTGCACTGGATTCGTAAAGGACACTGCTGACATACGCCGCGGGCCGTCACATACTCAAAGGCTTTGCGGTCGGCCCAGTGCTTGCGTTTTCTGAGCGTCTGTCCTCCCGGGCAGCCGTAAGTGTCGGTCTGAGGATCATAGAGAAACATACTTTCAGGAAAAATCTTGCGCCGCCGCTCCTGTTTGTCTTGGGTCTGCTTTAGCACGGGAATGTGAGCGACAATCCCACGGTCGTAGCATTCCAGAAAATTGGCTGTCGTTCCGTACTTGCTGTCGGCGACAATCAGCTCAGCACTGCGCCCGCTATTAGTCCCATGAGCCCAGAGGAGATCGGTTAAGCGATGCGCCTCGTTCTCATCTCCAGGACCGACTAGCGTTGCGGTAATGACTCCGTAGGCGCCGTCGATGCCACGGTGCGTTTGATAGAACAATTTCGGCTTCCCTTGACCCCTGCGCACCACCGAGGCTTCCGGATCGGTCGTTGAAGTGTAGCGCTGGTTGACCCAGTTCCGACGCGAAGCCCTGTCGGGCGGATCCTCTTTATGTTCTTGCTGCTCCTCGCGCTCTTCCAAACGAGCCTCAAGCTCTCGATAGGCGGGATTTAGATAACGTTTCAGCCCCTGGGTATCGACCACGGAGTTACATGCAGCATTGGCTTCAATGAGACTGGAATCACAAAAAAGCTTTTTCCCGTCCACTAAACCCCCTTCAACACACTGCCACACAATGCGCTCAAAAAAGCTTCGAAACAGTTCCACTCCCCAACGCCTTCTCGCTTTGCTGAGCACGCTGTGATCGGGAATCTCGGAATCCAACTCCAATCCCAAAAACCACAGCCAGTCCAGCCGCTCCGCCAATGTGGCCATCAACTCCCGCTCACTCCTCACATTGTAGAGCACCAACAGCAGCATCAGTTTAAGAATCATCGGCGGTGGCACTGACACATTCCCGTTGTATCCGTAGCTCTCTTTGACCTCCGCATAGACAAAGTCAAAATCCACCAGCCGCGCTACCTTACGAAGCGCGTGGTCGCTTCGTACTCGCTTTTCCAAATTGATTCCCGTGTAGAACAGCGACTGTTGCGGTGGATTCTCTCGACCCATCATGTAATGGCTCTCCTCATCAAAATTAACCGAGAGCATTATAACGATGCGCTGCTCTTACTGCACTAAAAAAATCGATTTGGGCAACAACCTGTTTTGTTAACAGTTAATGATCTGCAGTGGCGTGGCCGCTTAAAAGCGACAGGCTGATTTTGGAATCTGGACCGAATTGAAAAGAAGCCCATCTCTTTGAGTCCCTTCAATTTCCGCCGCCGCCTATGCCGGCGCCTCGGGAAAGCGATGCAGCTCATCCCCCGCGCAGCTCCACGGCGTCCGGGACTCCCAAAAAATGCGGGCAGTCGGCTGAACGCTGGGGGTAGAATCGAGCGATCCGGCGGGTATGACGGCGCGCTGGCCGTCGCGGCTGAGCCGTGGCACGGGCGAACCACATGTGCGACAAACCGCCGTGGCAAAACTTTTGGCGCTCGGCAGATCGAACCTTTGTGTCTGATCCCGGCCCGCGATCCACTCCAGGTTCGCCGGCTCGGCGATCAGGTTGGTCGCGTGCCCGCTCCCCGTGGCCTTGCGGCAGCGCGAGCAGTGGCAGTGAACGAAACGCACGAACGGCCCCCGGACGCGATAGCGCACCGCGCCGCAGAGACAGCTTCCGTCAAGCACCTCATCAGCCATGATCAAGCTCCTTTCTTAATTGGCATCGGTCAACGCTACATCGATCGACTCGATCCAGTCAAGAAAAGTGGCAGAAGTCTTTTCGCGACGATCAGGGGTCAGACCGGGCTTGGGTCACTCATGAAAAGCTTGTCAAGTGCACCTCACCATTGAACCAGGCTTGCCGGGAACGTTTCGGCCATTTCCTGGTCGCTCTCTGACCGGAGTGCTTGAGGTCTCAAACGACCAATCGGTCAGTCACCCACACGCGCTTCGTTGGGACTGGCGTGGCGGTCTCTGATCCTATCAGGTGAAACCACGTTTGCGGAATTCCGGAAACGTGGAAATGAGCAGCTGTATCGGTTACGTGCGGATGATCGAAAGCTTCGACTTGAGGTTCGGCAAATCCTTCTGGATGATCTCCCAAACAATCTCTACATCAATGTTGAAATAATCGTGAACGATGCGATTTCTCAGGCCAATGATTCTGCGCCACTCGATCTCGATGTGCTGGGCTCTGAAATCCTCCGGCAGGCGGTTGGCAGCTTCGCCGATGATTTCCAAATTGCGGACGACAGAGTCGATGGTCTTATCGTCTTTTATGAAAGCGTCGTGATCCAGCCCGGCTACGTAGCGTTGGATTTTCTCAATCGCTTCCCAAATATCCTCGACAAGAAGCGGCGTTGCCCTACGGGACATCAACCAAGTCCTCTTTGATGATCTCCCAATAACGTGGCTTGATCGCCCGGCGCGAGACGACTTCCGTGCGAATGCCAAGGGCATCTTCAATTCGATCCGCGAGCTCAACGAAGCCGAGACCGATTTGGGGTTCGATTTCCACCAAAATATCCACGTCGCTGTCTTCGCGCTGATCCTCGCGCGCATAGGAACCGAAAAGGGCGAGTCTTTTTAAGCCATACCGCCGCACGAGCTCCGGTTTTTCCTTCCGCAAGATTTCCAAGATTTCGGCTCTTGTTTTCATGAGGCTAATTCGCTCGCTGGCACTTCGTTTATGTGCCGATTATAGCAAAGGCGGCAGAACTGCAAAACCTTATAGGCTTAGGCTGACAGACGGGTTAAGTTGGCCGATGAGGCTCGGAATCTTGACCAAGTACCTTAGCCTCGTGAGATCCTGAAATCACTTTCGAATCTTTAAATCCCATAGAATCGTTTGTCGGAAAGAATTTTCCGTTCGA
>DASQUN010000320.1:0-4665 GCA_035641275.1 Candidatus Udaeobacter sp.
CGGCATCGAAAAGAACAAGTTGGATTCTATCTTCGAGCCCTTTCACCAGGCCGATAGCTCTTCCCACCGGTCCTTTTCCGGTCTCGGACTCGGGCTGACCGTGGCGCGAAGAATGGCGGAAATTATCGGCGGCAAATTGGAAATTACAAGCACACCCAACTTAGGCACGCGGGTGGTCATGAAATTCCCGTCTCAAGCGAGCGCCGCCGCGCCCCGGTCGGTCGAGCAGCGCAACTATGGTTAGAGCGAAGTTTATCCGGTGTCGCAATTGCGATGCTATTCATCACATTTCCCCATTTGATAAGGCTCCCATTTACACCGTTCTTTCTGATGGGATCGAGGAGACGTCCACCGACGATTGGCGGGAATTCATGCAGCGGCACGCCAACCACAAGTTGGAGCCGCTAGAATCTACCGGTGAGCAACACTTTACGCATGGCTCACCCGCAGATCCGATGGGCGTGGGTTACATCGAAGTCACCAACGGTTATGACCACTTTCTTCTACGGCGGAGTCGAAAAAGCATCACGGAGCCTCTAACCTACGAGTTGATCGAGGGAACAATCGTAGACCACGGCATCAGTCTTGAGATTCAAGAAAATGAAATCAAGAAAGAAATGAAATATCATTTCACGTGGACGCCAGCGGCCCCCTTGGACGATAACAGAATCGATTTTTTTATCGGGCTCCTCAAGGAATGGGTCAAGGGCATCGATCCGAAAAGTATCAAGGTAAGCGAATACTCATACATAGACGGCATAGCCTATGGTCTACTGGATCCGCTCCTGATCGATACTCTGATGGCGAAATGCGCAACCTATTTTCTGCCGGTCGAACTGGACGCGATCCGCAGATTCGTGGAGACTCACAGAGAGAGTAGCGACGTGATGACCCTGCTGATGCGACGCCAATTCACCATCGAACAGCCTATTCGTTAGTTAGCTGACAGTTCCGTGGCCCCGACCCCCTCGGTTCTCTCGTGACTCGACACCCGAAAAAACCCAGCATTCGGCCAGCAAAACGTGCGATTTCAATCTAGAAATAGGAGCGCAGGGTCCGTCTTATACTCGCACGTGGGTTAGTGACGCACGTATCAATAAACGGGCCGCGCGTGCCAGGGCAGCCCTGGTCACGTTTGGATCTTTGGGTAAGTCATTTTCCATGAAGAAAATCGGCTTGCTCGTTCCGCCTCGGTAGATGGCGCAGGGGATTTTCATGGTCGCTCCTCCGTTAGGACCTATCATATTTTGTTACCGGCAATATGTTTCAAATGCTCGCTTGTCGGAATTAGGGCGCATCATCTGAGAATCACGGCTTCGTCTTTGCCGTCTACTTCTTTGAGTTTTAATCGGACCTCGGATTCGGCGGGTAGTGTGATTTTCTTGCCGACGAAATTGGCGGCGATGGGAAATTCACGACCGCCGCGGTCGATGAGCACGGCGAGATGAATCGCCTTAGGCCGGCCCAAATCGATGAGGTGATCGACCGCTGCCCGCACGGTTCGACCGGTGTGCAACACGTCGTCGAATAGGATGATCGTCTTATTATTGATATCGAATGGAATCTGTGTGTGATCAACTCTGCCGTGAGGCAATAAGGCGTTCAAATCGTCTCGATAGAGGGTGATATCCATTTCCCCCAATGGCACCTCCTTGCCTTGAGACTTTTTGATGATCTCGCAGAGTCGGTTCGCCAAGTGGAGACCTCGGGTTCGAATCCCGATGAACGCAAGTGAATCGAAGGCTTTGTTTTGCCGGATAATCTCTCGGCCCATGCGCTCGAGGTTTTTTTTGAGTTCCGCGGCGGTCAGAATTCTCACGGTTTTAGATTTTTTCATTGGCGATCCGAACGATAACGTCTAACAGCAGCTGGGTTCCTCGACAGATGTCCTCGGGGTCGGACCATTCCAGCGGACTATGGCTGATGCCGCGCCGGCTGGGGATAAACAGCATGGCCGCGGGCGCAATCTTCGCCATCTGCATGGCATCGTGACCGGCGCCCGAGGGCATGACCTCATAAGGGATGCTTCGGGTCTCGCAGCACTCTTGCAAGAGGTGAACGAGTCGCGTATCCAGCGGCACGGGATCCTCTTCGCGAATAGGCAGAATGTCGGCGCGAATCTCCCTGCGGCGTGCTATGTCGCGAATCCTTCTCTGAACCAGGCGGACGGCACGTTTCTTGGACGCCGCCGTGATGCTCCGGATGTCGATGGACAACTCGGCCCTGCCTGGAATGGCGTTGATCACTCCGGGCTCGATCTTCATCGCGCCGACCGTTCCTACGACTCGGCCTTTTTCCATACGCGAATAACGGCGACAGATCGCTTCAACAGCGACGATAACTTCCGATGCCGCCACGAGAGCATCTTTTCGCATCTCCATGGGAGTCGTGCCGGAGTGATCCGCTTGGCCCGTCAAGAGCAATTTGAATCTTGTCGGCGCAGCGATCGATGTCACGACGCCGATTGGTTTTTTTTTAGCTTCAAGAATCGGTCCCTGTTCGATGTGGAGTTCCAGGTAGGCTTTGACCGTGGACGGATCGCGTCGAAGCGAACGGAGATTGCGCCGATGGATTCCCATGCTCGCAAGAACATCTTCCAGTTTGGTTCCTTGCGCATCGACCGCATTGTTAAGGTCTCCGCCACGGACCTCCCCTGCCACGAGGCTGCTGCCCAAGGTGGAATAGCCGAAGCGGCTCGATTCTTCGCCGACAAAAGAGACGACTTCCACAGGAGACGAAAGCTTTACCTTGTTTTCTTTCAGTGTCCTCACCACCTCGACCGCCGCCATAACCCCCATCGTGCCATCAAACTTTCCTCCGTGCAGAACCGTATCCAAATGTGACCCCACCAAAACCGCGGGGCCCCTTCCGCTCTCTCCGTTGAGTCTGCCGAAAATGTTGCCGATGCGATCGATATGAATCGTCAGGCCCGCCTGTCGCATCAGATGAATCAAGAGCTGACGACTTCGGAGTTCTTTAATGGAAAAAACGAGTCGCGTCACGCCGCCGTGGTCGCCTATGCCAATGCGCGAGATGGCATTAAGGTCGCGTAGGAGACGGCGCTTATCTATAACGACGCCGCTGGTTGCCGAGGGTGCCTGTCTCGTGGGAGATTTCACGCGAGTTATTGTAACAGGTACAGCTTAAGGTGAAAAACTGATTTTCTGGGCGGAACGATTTGTTGGAAATGGCGAAGCTGTGTATTATAGCGACACTAATCATGAATTGAGAGAGGGTTCGTTCGATGAGTGAAGTTTCGCTTCGCATCGCCGAAATGTTGCTTAAGACGGAAGCCATTCAGGTGTACACGGACAGGCCTTTCGTTTTTGTCTCCGGTCGTATTTCGCCGGTCTATATCGATTGCCGCAAAATCCTTTCATTCTCTGAAGAGCGTGAATACATTGTAACGCAACTCGCCAGCAAGGCTGCGACGGACATAGGGTTGGCCAACATAGATGTCGTCGCGGGAGGTGAAACTGCGGGTATTCCATACGCTTCCTTTGTGTCGCATTTGATCAAGAAGCCGATGATCTATATCCGCAAGCAGCCCAAAGGTTACGGCGGCACCAAGCAGATAGAAGGCATCTTGGAAACCGGAAAAAGAGTTCTATTAGTTGAAGACCTCATCACTGACGGACTGAGCAAACTTCGGTTCAATATCGGCATTCGGGGAGCGGGGGCGAAGATGACTCACTGTCTCTGTATCTTCGACTATGCCTCAGAGCGTCTAAACCAGCACGAGGGGAAAGAGAATCTCGCCAAGAATGGCATCGGCCTGCACGTTCTCGCCAATTGGGACGATGTCTTGGACACCGGCCTGAGCAAGAGCTATTTCTCCGAGGAGGCCAGCACCCAAATCGTCGATTTTCTCAAAGATCCCGAAAACTGGGGCCGGAAGATGGGATTCGTGTGATCGCGGATCACCGTTCAAGCTTCGGCCGTGCTTAACCGGAGCGGGGATCTTCAAACTAGACTGAAGTTCTGGTAGAAGCCGCCTTGCCGGAGCCATCTTAACTCGGGATAAATCATGAAAACTTTAATCCGTAATGCGCTCATCGTAACGATGAACGATCATGCCGAGGTCATCGACAAAGGTTCGATCGTCATGGATGGGAATCGCCTCTCTTATGTCGGGCCCGCGCAATGGATTCCTTCGGGTCCGTTCGACCGGCTGATTGATGCGGATGATAAAATTGTCATGCCTGGGATGATCAACTCCCACTGTCACTCGCCGGCGAATCTGGTACGCGGCATGATGCCGAGTAAGCCGCTCGAGATTTGGCGGGCCTATTACCGTGCTTCGCTCGGAAACATGTGCGACGAAGATTTTTACGCCAGCGCATTGCTCGGTGGAATGGAGATGCTGAAGTGCGGCGCAACGACCGTGCTTGATCACTTCTTCGGTAATCAAACGTGGCGTTTCATGGGTGCTGGTGCTGCGATTCAAGCGATGCGTGACCTCGGTTTGCGCCATGTCGTCGCCCTCACGTTGTCCGACAAGAACTATGAGGAGACGATTCCGTTCGATGAGACGGCTTCAGGGCTGAACGATGAGATTAAACGCATGAGTCAAAGGGAGACGAAGACAACCGTGGCTTGGCTCGATGAATGTGAGGCGTTCATTGACGCCTTTCATGCTCCCGACAAGTTAACCACCTGTTGCCC
>DASQUN010000321.1:0-2974 GCA_035641275.1 Candidatus Udaeobacter sp.
CGGCGGTGGAGCGGGAGAAGAATATCGAGGTACGCTTCTCCACGCCGGTGCTCGCGCTCGAACGGGACGCCGGCGGCGCGCTGGTGGGCGTAAAAACGAACAACGGCATCCTCACCGTTCGAAAAATTATTCTCGCGTCCGGCGGATTCGGAGCGAGCACTGAGTTGCTGTCCAAATACATTCCCAAAGCCGTCGGCATTCCGTTCCCCGGCCATCATGGCAGCACCGGCGACGGCATCAAGATGGGGTTGGAGATTGGAGCGGCGGTAGAGAATATGGGCGCGTTCCAGCCATACCCGGCCTACATCGGTCCGGGAAAGCGCGCGGTGCCGCCGGAGGTAGCGCTATCGGGCGGAATCATGGTCGATGCCGCCGGAAGGCGTTTTGTCGACGAGACCCGATACCCCGGCGGCCTCGGCATTAAAATGCTCGATCTACCCGGCAAACAAGCGTACGAGATTTTTGATGAGCGGATTTTTCAGCTGCATCGAAACGCCCCGGGGCTGAGAAGTTTGGCGCGTCTTTTCGACTCGGGGCTTTTGCTGAAGGCCGAAACGCCGGCGGAGCTCGCGGGCAAACTGGGCATTAACGTCGAGGGGCTAGAGCAAACCATCCGCGAGTGCAACGGGCTCGCGGCGGGTGGTGAGAAAGACGCTTTCGGGCGCGTTCTGCCGCAGCCGCTCGAGGGACCCTACTATGGAATCAAAGTGACCGTGGCGCTGTACCATACCCAGGGCGGCTTGAAAGTGAACGCTGACGGCCAGGTCATTCGCGCCGATGGCTCCATCATCCCTAACCTTTACGCCGGCGGCGGTGTAGCCGTCGGTGTCTCCGGCACAGGGCTGGAAGGCTATTTGCCGGGAAACGGGTTATTGGCTTCTCTCGGTCTCGGCATGATAGCGGCAGAGCATGCGGTAGCTAACAGGCACTAAGCACGTGCAAATCGTTCAAAACGTCGGAAGATCAAATTTAATAGGAGATGCTGTTTCAGTCGTTCCAACTGTTGCTTCGTTCCGCTCGTTAAGCTTATCTTCTTATCAGTAAGACGAGACTTCCTCGGACTGGAAGCAAGGAACTATTGCAACGTCTGGAACGATTTGGTCCGACCCCCGGGCCTTCTCGGGGGCCTTCTTCACGCTCCGCCGCCATCGGGGAGGCGCTGGCGGAGCAAGTCATCGCCGTAGCTGAAGCTGACGCGCAGAGTCGTGGGCCGCCCCGCCGCGGCACTGCGCGCTCATCCACCACAAAGAGGGTAAGAGCGCATCGATGCTGACACCGGATTACATCTGGGCGTGAGCACTCGACGGGCGGTTTCGCTAGAGGATACCGATCATCTTACCGTACCTCTTCGCAAGTGATTCCACTTTCTCCGACTGATCCTTGCGCATGTAGATCATCTGTTTACCCTTGGCTTTCTGATAATACGCCGTTCCGGGAATCAGCGCGGAGCTTACGCCGACGGTTCTTTCCCACACCTGTTGTGACTCCGGCATGGTCATAAAGACCGCGAAGAGGTGCGCCGCATTGGGATGCTGTGCGCCCTTGAGCACGCCTACGTGATAGGAAGGAGCAATGACCGGTTGCACCTCAACGGACTCGGCGACGGGAGCCCCCGTCTGTTTGGCGAGGTGGATATAACTATCGGTCAAGCTGAGCGCGACGAGGATCTCGCCCAGTTGGAGGCGGGTATAAGTGGGGCCCAACTCGCCCACGACAGGGTTCTGCTGTGCCAGAGCTTTGACGTAGGCAGTGGTCTTCTCTTCTCCCCAGGGTCCGAAGGCCAGCCGCCCTAAATGGTGGGTCGCCGTGGTCACCCCCACCTTGCCCTTCCACTTTGGTTGGAGCAGGTCTTCCCAGCTCTTCGGCGCATCCTTTGGGGAAATCATACTGCTGTTGTAGGCGGGCACGATGTATTGGTGGACAAAGGAGATCGAGCTGCCGTCGTGATCGATCAATTTTTCGTCTACGGCCAAGGATTTGTAGTCGAACGGTTTGTGAAGCTTGCGGAGCCAAAGGCTCGCGTGATGGGCATCGGTGGCGACCATGACATCCCATTCGGGGGGCACGCCTGTGGCCGCCTGAGTCGCAACCTTGCCCACGTCCCGGGTCATCGATCCGGAGGGAACGAATTTTACGTTGATGTTGGTACCGTATTTTTTGTTGAAGGCTTGAGCGAGGGCTTGGGCGCCGTCATCCTTCAAAGTGGACGGCCCGTAAAAGTCCAGGGTGCCTTCCTTTCTGGCGGCGGCGATCAAATCATCCAGCGGCGCGGCGGGAGCAACAGAAAGCCACTGAAGCGCAACGAAGCCGGCGGTGAGGCCCGAGTAAAGGAGACGCAACGATCGCATTTTTCACCTCCTGCTACGTGTCACTGGACCTCTGCGGGCGCTGAGCCATACACTGTCAGGCCAATACGCCGGAGCTATCTTTTCCCCGAACGGCCTCTATCGCTCGTCCTGAGAATTGTCAAGCCGCTCGCAATCGTCTGTCAGATAATCACCTTGAAACGAGAATCGACAAACTCTGCGGAACGAACTCCTGCTCGACCCCATTGTCTGATTCCGCACAATCCTAAAAGTATACAAAAGGAAGTGCCCATAGCCCGGTTGTGGAGCTGGTTCCTGAGTCGCGCATTGAATTCGCCGGAAAAGTACCGTCGCCCTAAATTTCTCTCATTGAACGTCTTGAACGGAGCGAAGCGGTTGAACGGCTGGAACGGCTTGACCATTCCCCACAACCGTTCCGCTGTCCGCTCCTTACGGCTGATGAAATTATGCAAGATGCCGATTGGGTCGATACGGTTTGGGACTGACCACCGCGAGATTGTTTAGATATCCAGGCACGACCCCAAAGACTTCCCCGCTTTGCAATGTCAAAGGTAAAGAACGACCCAGCGACCAGAAGCGGACAAGGAAAAGATTCTCGGCGGCAACGCGATGCGGCTGTTCGGAAGAAGGCTAACACTCCCGATTGT
>DASQUN010000322.1:0-4215 GCA_035641275.1 Candidatus Udaeobacter sp.
GTACGGCGGTTCCTGACCTGAGGCAACTCATCTTCAGTGACTATCTTAGAGAAGTCGCTCCGAAGGCCGTCACGATTCGGAATACGATCGGATAGTCTCTCGCCATGCGGATTCATACTAAACTTCTCGTGCCCGGCGTCGTGCTCCTCGCGTTGATTTTGGGGGCGGTAGTTTATCTGTTTTCTGAAACGCGGGAGACCAAGACTGCGCTCGATGCGAGCTCGACGAAAATACGACGGATCAACGCCCTGTCCCGGGGGCTCAACGAGCTAACTGAAAAGATCACCCGGGAGATACTCCTGTACCGGTTCGACCAGAACCCAGTGCGTCTGGAAACCATGGCGGAATCCCAGGCGCAAATCGAAAACGTGCTCAAGCAATTCGGCCAGCTTGAGATTTCACCCCACGCATTAAAGCTGTTGGACCGTTATGCCGACGGCCGGGCCGAAGACACTCGTTTGCGACTGGGACTCCTCGCCGCTATCAAAACCGAGGATCAAGAAAAGCTCGACAGCGCCCTCAACCGTTGGACTTTGAACGCACAGCGAGACGGGGCGGTTCTCGATGACTTACTGACGTTTCTGACCAACGAAGTCGAATGGACGGTTGCCAAAGTCAATGAGGACTGGTTGGCAACTCAGAGCTTCGCGGTTTCATTTCTCATCCTCATCTCGGCGCTGGTTGGAGCATCATCCCTGTATTACATCCGGATCGTGAGCCGTCCTCTCCGGCGTCTGGCGCACAGCGCGGCTGAAATTGCGCGGGGCAGCACTCGGGCTGAAATCCCGGCATTCAACGGCGACGACGAGATCGGCCGTTTGGCCTACGCCTTTAAAGAGATGACGGAGAGTCTCATCGAAGCCAATGCCAACCTGGAGCAAAAGGTCGCCGAAAGGACGGCCGAACTGGCGGCCTTGGCGGGCATCGTCGAGTCTTCGAACGACGCGATCATCGGGGAAACGCGGGAGGGGTTGATCACCAGCTGGAACAAAGCCGCCGAGCGAATCTACGGCTATGCGGCGCGGGAAGTTATAGGACGGCCGATCTCAATGCTCTTGCCTCCGGAGCAAGCTCATAAGTCGCTGCAAAATTTGCAGCGCGTTGTGGGTGGGGATGTCGTTGAGCATCACGAAACCGTCCGATTAAAAAAGGACGCCACGAGAATCCACGTCTCGCTCACACTCTCGCCGATCAAGGATGCTTCAGGCAGCATCGTGGGAGTATCGGCTGTCGCGCGTGACATCACCGAGCGCAAGCGTGGTCAAGACCAGCTGCAACTACACCTAAAAAGAATTTCGGCCCTGCAGGAAATTAATCTGGCGATCACCTCGACTTTAGATCTTCAAGCTGTGCTGCAGGTCCTGATGGAAAAAATAAACCTGTTTCTGCCTTATGCGGCGGTACAAGTTTGGCTGCTTAACCAGGCAACCAACCAGTTAGAGCGAGCCGCCTGCTGGAACCTGGATGAAAAAGACTGGAAGGGCAGATCACTACCGAGCACCCCCAAGCTCGTCAGGGAGGCGATGGAAAGCAAAAAGCCTGTCGTCGCGCTGGATGTCCAGACCGATCCGCGCACGCTGGACCCAGACTTTTACAAAAGGAACAGCTTGATTTCTTATTTGGGAGTACCGCTGCTCGCCAAAGAGAAGGCTCTAGGAGTCTTGGTTTTTCTCACCCGTGAAAAGCATCAGTACGAAAAGGACGAAATTGACTTTCTTTCTTCGCTGGCGAGCCAGGCCGCGATTGCCATTCATAATTCACAGCTTCATCAAAAAACCCAAAGGCAAGCGCTGGAACTCGAGCAAGCGAGCCAGCTCCAGGCCGACTTTACGGCGATGATTGCTCACGATCTTCGGTCTCCACTCTTCACCATCATCGGGGTCACCGAGGTCATGAATGACGGAGCCGTGGGAGAAATCAGCAAAGACCAAAAGAAATGGATGGATCGCATTCGGAACAATGCATCGAGTCTAGTGAATTTGGTCAGCGACTTTCTGGATATTTCCAAGTTGGAAGCCGGGCATATCAATCTGTGCCCGAAGTCGATCGATCTGCAGGATCTCATTCAAAGCGTGATGGCAGACTACGAGCCGTTGGCAAAGAGCAAGAACATCACCTTAGGCTCTCAACTGGACACTTCCCTTCCACCGGTCTATGCCGACGGGCGCCGGCTCAATCAGGTCCTTAATAATCTTTTGAGTAACGCCCTTAAATTCAGCCAAGACGGAGGCGCCATCGAGATCCGAGTTGGCCGAGAAAACGGCTCGGGAGTGATCGTCCAGGTTAAAGACGGCGGTGTCGGCATTCCTCGGGATGAGATCCCGAATCTCTTTCAAAAGTATCGCCAGGCGAGCAGCGCAACCGTTTCAACACAGAAGGGAACTGGCCTTGGCTTGGTGATCTGCAAAATGATCATTGAAGCCCACGGCGGCCGGATGTGGGTGGCGAGCGAAGAAGGAAAAGGTTCGACCTTCACATTCACGCTCCCCTTCGGCCAACGCTTGGCGCAAACCGACAACCCAGCCTTCCAGACGGCTAACGCCTGACCACAACGGAATCATGAAACCTCATGGTCGATTTGGGTTTGTGGCTGAGGAGAAGATGATTCCATTTCTGGTCACCGCGAGAAAAACGCTCAGGAGAAGGATGCATTGATTTTCAAAACATTTGCAGATCGAATCGCCCATCTCCTGCTTAAGGATGGCAAGAAAAACTGGCCTGCCATAGCAGTCATGTTTTTCCTCGCCCTCTTGCCGGCTCTTCTGCTGGCAGCCTTTAGCTATTTGAAAACTAGCCACGATTTAACCGATTTGGCTTTTTCACAAAGACAGGACATAGCCTATCTAGCGGCGACCACTCTGAAGGAAAAGCTCGATCGCTTGGCCGACCTGAGTATTTCACTCGCCTCCAGAGTGCGATTTCGCCAGTTGGTTAGTGAGGGCAAGTGGGATGAGGCGGTCCAGATCCTAAGCACCGTGCCGAAGGATTTTCCGTTCATTGACCGGCTTTTTCTATCCGACCTCGATGGTACGCTTCGAGCAGATACTCCAGCCCTACCCGACGTGAGAGGAAAAAATTTTGCAAGTCGAGACTGGTATCAAGGTATCAGCAAGGCTTGGAAGCCCTATGTCTCTGAAGTTTATCAGCGCGCCGCAGAACCTCGGTATAACGTAATCGCCGCAGCGGCCCCCATCAAAGGTCCGGACGAAAACACAACGGCGATCCTCGTCCTGCAAGTTAAGCTAGATTCGTTACTTCAATGGACCAACAACGTCGAGGTGGGGCCTCATGGGTTTGTCTTTGTTGTGGACAAAAGGGGCAAAATCGCCGCGCACCCCAAGTTTGCCCCGCAAGAAAAAATTGTTGATTACTCCAAGGCCGTTGGCGTCCACAAAGCGCTCCGCGGAGTGCAAGGGGTCGAAATTTTGTTCGATGCCATTGAAAGCGAGCAGCAAGTAGTCGCCTATCAGCCGGTGGCGGGATACGGATGGGGGGTTGTCGTTCAGCAACCCACCCGTACCGCTTTTGCCGTGCGCGACAGCAGTTTAAGGCGCATCTCGGTTGGCTATGGCTTTATCCTCCTCTTAAATTGCGGCCTAGCCTACTTGACCTTAAACACTCTCATCAGAGTTAAACAGGCTGAAGAGGGAAGTTCCAAATTAGCATCCATTGCGGAGTACTCGAATGACGCTATCATCGGCAAGACTCTAAAGGGCGTCATCACCAGCTGGAACAAAGGCGCCGAGCGGATCTACGGCTACTCTCCCGCGGAAGTCATCGGCAAACCGATAACTCTCCTTATCCCCTCTAACTGGCTCAATGAGATGCCCGACATCCTCGAGAGGGTCAAACGGGGCGAGCCGATCGAGCACTATGAGACTGTCCGGCTGAAGAAAGACGGCACACGGATCGATGTTTCCCTGACCATCTCGCCGGTCAAGCACTCTACCGGAACCATCATCGGTGCCTCGACGATTGCCCGTGACATCACCGAACGCAAGCGGGCAGATGAAGAAGTCCGGAAAATCAACGCGCAACTTGAAGCTGCGAACAAAGAGCTGGAAGCCTTTTCATACTCTGTCTCCCATGATCTTCGGGCGCCGCTGCGGGCGGTGGACGGCTTCTCTCGCATCCTGCTTGAAGAACACCATCACGAACTTTCCGACGGCGGCCGACGATTCCTGGGACTGGTGTGCGAAAATAGTCAAAAGATGG
>DASQUN010000323.1:0-4930 GCA_035641275.1 Candidatus Udaeobacter sp.
TGTCGTAGAAGTTGGTTACCGAACCCAGCGCGAGCACGAGATGATCATAGTCCAGGTCGTGCGAGTGGGCGCTGTCGATGCCATGAGAAACGAGGACTCGTTTGTTTGCCAGATCGATGGATCTCGCTTCGCCGTCAAAGAAATTTGTTCGCCGCAGCATCTTTCGGATCGGATTGACAATGGTGGTGATGTCGAGATCGCTGGCCGCCACTTCATGCAGCATTGGCGTGAACAAGAAAAAGTTTTCGCGATTGATCAGCGTGGTCTCGACGCCGGGCTCTTTTCTCAGAACTCTTTCTAACTCCAGGGCGGTGTAGAGTCCGCCGAAGCCACCGCCCAGGATTAGAATTTTCGTTTTAGGTGCTTGTACCATCGTGTTTGTCCGTTCGTGCCGCATCCTACCCTACAGCATGCTGGTTTGAGCAGACGGCTGGCCCGTCAGCGGAGCCGTGGCGAAATTGACCCCGAAGCGATGGCACCAGATGGTCACCGAGCGATACTTATTGAGGTCGAGGTCCGCCGGCAGTTCGTAGTTCTGATCGCCCATATTGCCCTTGAGGTCGGCGATGCGGACAAATCCGGCTTTCGTAACGGTGTCGTTATCTTTGGCGTCAGGAGCCGCAACCAAATAGACCTGTACGTCGGGACCGTTGGAAGTCTCAAACCCGCTGAAGCGCAGAACCTTTTTGCCTTCCGGGAGTTGGTAGATCGAGGCCACGCCTTTGGTCTCATGAGCGACGCCATGGAAGGAACCTTCCGCCACTTTCACCGGCATCGACGCTGCCAACGCTGCCTGGCCGAAATTTACGCCGAAACGCGCGCACCAGATCGTAACGTGGCGAAACTTGTTGAGGTCGGCATCAGCCGGAATCTCATAGTTTTGATCGCCCTTATTACCCTTCATAGATCCAAGATCGATAAATCCGGCCTGTTTGATGGCGTCATTGCCCTTTTCCACCTCTGCGGCAGTCAGATAGACATGCACATCCGGGCCGTTGGAAGTCTCAAACTCAGTCAGACGAAGTGTCCGCTTCCCGTCCGGGAGCTGGTAGATAGAGGCCAATCCCGTGGTCTCGTGCGCCAGGCCTTTGAAGTTGCCTTTGGTTACGACCAGCGGCCCTTTCTCAATAGAAGCCATCGCCGCTCCGCCGGGAAATTCCTCATTCACCGTCTGGTTGATGAACAACAGCTCCGGCCGAAATGCGTACCAAAGGATGGCTAGTACTATAACGCCTGCGCCACTAATGATATTACGCTTACTCATAGAAAAACCCTCCGTAAATGTGTTTATTGATGGTTCGACTTGCTCCCCGATCCGCGCTGGTGCGGCCGTGATAGGGAAAATCTTGCTGGTTAGATGTCGGGGAGAGACGAAAAGATGCAGAGTCACGCGGATATCCGGCTCGCGCTACCGCCAGCTTGGCCGGAATGACGTTCGAATTATTCAACGAACTTAAGAAACACCACACTAGGAACAGGAAACAAAGAGGAGATCCTCATGACCGAAACACTGGATCCGTCTCGTATTCTTAGCGCGGGATTTGGCTTTTGGAGCTCTAAAGTGTTGCTCACAGCCGTCGAGTTCGAGGTGTTTACGATACTCGCGGAGAAAAGAATGACGGGCGAGGAGCTCGGCAACAAGCTCGGGCTCCATCCGCGTGGCATTTGGGATTTCTTTGACACGTTGGTGGCGCTTGGATTCTTGAAACGGGAAGGTAGCGGTCGGGGCGCCCTTTATGGCAATACAGAGGAGACCGGTCTCTATCTCGACAAAAATAGTCCCGCATACATTGGTGGCATTCTGGAAATGTGCAATGCCCGACTTTACAAGTTCTGGAATGATTTGGGCCCCGCGCTCAAGACCGGACAGCCGCAAAACGAGATTAAGCACAGCCAGAAACCCATCTTCGAGATCCTTTATGAAGATCTGCCGCGCCTGGAGCAATTCATGGGGGCGATGACGGGTCTTTCACGCGGAAACTTCATGGCACTCGCCGATAAATTCGACTTCTCGAAATACCAGACACTCTGCGATGTGGGTGGCGCAACCGGTCTTCTCTCTATGCTCGTCGCGACGAGACATCCGCACATGCGATGCACGTCATTTGATCTACTGCCAGTCGAGCCGATTGCCAGAAAAGCGATAGCGCGGCAAGGATTGTCTGATCGCATCCAAACCGCGTCAGGAGATTTCTTTAAGGATGCGCTGCCAAAAGCAGAAGTCATTACCATGGGGATGATTTTGCACGATTGGAATCTCGAGAAAAAGAAACAGTTGATCAAAGCGGCTCACAACGCATTGCCGGACAACGGCGCGTTCATCGCTGTCGAGAATCTTATTGACGATGAGCGGCGTGAGAACGCTTTCGGTCTCATGATGTCGCTTAACATGCTGATTGAATTTGGCGACGCCTTTGATTTCAGTGGGGCCGACTTCTGGAGCTGGTGTAAGGAAGCCGGGTTTAGAAACTACGAAGTCCTCCATCTGGCCGGCCCCTGTAGCGCCGCGATTGCGTACAAATAACGAGCGTTAGAAATTCAGCGAACTACCGTCCAATTACAGCCGATCCGTGAATCACCCGAGCGCCTGCCCGGAAGGGCGTTAGCTACCCGGCCCCCTCCTAGAGGTCCGCTATGTTTCCAAATCCGACTAGCCCCGCAAATCATACCTCCGACTCAGACACGCTGCTTCGTCGCCTGCTGGGAGGCATGTCCATTTTCACTATGCTCATGACGATTCCGCAGGTCCTAACCATATGGTTACGCCACGAGGCGGCCGGAGTTTCTTTGCTGTCGTGGAGCGCATATCTTCTGTCTGCTGTTCTCTGGTTCTGGTTCGGATTGAAGAAACACGACAAGAACATCTACTTGCCATGTGTGGGCTGGATAGCGCTCGACAGTGCCGTGATTGTCGGAGTCGTCATCTATGGATAGACGCGCTCGGAATGGAGAGAAATTAGCGCTGAGTAGAGAGGTGGGGTCAGGTTTGACGTCCCTTAACTGCCCAGCGAGTTCGGTGATGCATTTGACTTCGGGCCGACTTTTGGAGCTGCAAAGAAGCTCTATGGCCTGGCACGAGGGCCGCCACGACATCTTTCCTTGGTTCAACTACTTTCTTGCGACGATTCGTACGGCCTACCGTGAGTTCGCCGGAAAAACAAAACCTTGGAAGTTATTCGTGAACGGCTCGAACCAGTTTGAATTTTTCGTAGTTAGACAATGAAGCGCAGCGAATTAGCCCCGGTTAGAAAGGAGGACAGACTGTGAGTGCGGTTGGTCGAAACGATCCCTGTCCCTGCGGCAGCGGACGCAAGTTTAAGAGATGCTGTTTGAACAAAACCGAGACTGGGAAATTGTACCTTCCAGGAGAGCGTGACAGAGCCTTGGCAAAACTCATGCGCTTTTCCGAGCGCCATGAGTTTGCAGACAATCACAAGATGGCGCTGGAGCTTTTCTGGGGCGAGTGGCTTATGGAAAAGCCGGATGAAGAGCTAAAACAGGTGATGGATTCCGAGCAGGTGAGTCTCGCCTACCACAGTTGGTTTGCCTACGATTTTGACCTCGGTGAAGGCCGGACACTGTTCGACCTGTTTCTTGAGCGAGAGGTTAACAATTTGAGCACGGGTGAGCGTAATTTTCTGGAAAGCATGCGTGGGAGTCATCTGCGGCTGTATGAAATCCTCGAAGTGAAACCCGATCAAGGCTTTGAACTGCGCGACCTGTGGGACGATCGGCGCTTGTATGTGTGGGAGAGCGCGGCAACGCGGCAACTGGTTGCGTGGGACTTGATTGTCGCGCGGGTCGGGCAATCAGGCGATGGAAAGACTGTGTTCGAAACGTTGCCCTATCTTTTCCCGGCGGCAGTTAAGGACGATCTACTCAAAGGCCTCAGAAAAGCCCATAAGATGTTCATGTGCGACTTCGCGGAGAAGAGCATCGAAGCCTTCTTTAAAACCATGGCCCCGGTCTTTCATCAGTTGTGGCTGGAGCGGGTGGCGCTCCGCCCCTTCCCCAAGATCATGACGGCTGAGGGAGATCCTGTCGTTTTCGCGAAGGTTATATTCGATCTTCTGGACCGCGACACCGTCGCAAAAGCCCTGGCGGTTAACCCCGACGTCGTGGATCACGGCGACGGCAGCTATGGTTGGCTCGAGGATGCTGGCGCTTTTCAGCGTAGCCTTGGCACAATTATCGTGGAGGATCGGCGGGTCGTGTTCGAGACCACCTCCCGGCGGCGCGCGGAGCGAGGGCAGCACCTTCTGGAGAACTTTCTAAGAGAGGCTGTCCGGTTTAGGGTCATAAGCTACGAAGATGTCGGCCAGGCGCTCAAGCGTCCGGCGAAGCCGGCTCGAAGCGAGGCGGCTGAGAAGATCCCGCCCGAGGTCCAGGCGGAGGTGTTAGGGCAATTTTACGAGGAGCATTATCGCAAATGGCTGGACGTGCCGGTCCCGGCTCTCGGTGACCGCACGCCGCGGCATGCGGCGAAGCTGAAAACCGCGCGTTCCAAGCTGATTACGTTGCTGAAAGATTTTGAGAGCCAGTCAGAGCGCCAGCGCCGCAGAGGAGAGCCCGCCTACGATTTCAGTTGGATGTGGAAGGAACTGGGCCTTACGCGGGAGTAGCGAGACGGTGACAAAACGACCTAAACGGTTTGGATTTGTAAACACGAAGGAGCCGGCACGATCAATCGCACCTCACCGAAGTGGCACTGCAAAGGCGGTATACCGGACACAGAGGAATCAACTCTCAAATGAATGAGCAAAATATCACTGCGGGGCTGCTTGTAAAGCTAATGTCAGAGATATCCGATGAGCGCTGGTGCGCCGGCTGGCTGCGGAACCTCGGGACATGTTGTGGGATGCGGTTATGGCCAGGCGAGAGGATATTTGCAGCTCGGAAGATCGAGCGGGCATTGGAGAAGGATTGAACC
>DASQUN010000324.1:0-5345 GCA_035641275.1 Candidatus Udaeobacter sp.
GCGATTTCGCTCCGAGCTCCTGAACGGAAAGGATTGGAAGCGTTTGTTGCAACTTACTCACCGAAACAAGTCTCTGAAATTACCGGCGTCCCGGAAAAAAAGATTATCGAGCTCGCCCGTGCTTTCGCGAACGCTCGGCCCAGCCTCGCCCTGGGTGGTGGAGCGGGCTTGTGGTCGTCAAACGCTACAACCACAGCGGCTGCGGCGGCCCTGTTGAATTACATCATGGGCAACATCGGCGAGACCGTTAAATTCCAGTCTTATTCATCGTGGGACGCCGTGAGCAGACTCAGCGAGATCGTTACGTTGACGGAGGAGATGAACCGAGGAGAAATTTCCACCCTGTTAATACATGGGGCGAACCCGGTCTTTTCGCTCCCGGAAGAAACCGGCTTTCGCGATGCGCTAAAGAAGGTTCCGCTCAAAATCTCCTTCTCGGAGTTCTTGGATGAAACGTCCGCCGAGGCGGATATCATTCTGCCGATGCATGACCCACTTGAGAGTTGGGGCGACTATTCGCCGCGTCAAGGCGTTCACGGCGTGATGCAACCGGTCATGCGACCCGTTTTCGCGACTCGCAGCCTGGGCGACGCTCTTCTCTCTCTGGCGAAGAAGGTCGACGGCAAGATGGCAAACCAACTTCCGTGGCCGAGCTTTTATGCTTATCTCCGCGAAAGCTGGGGTGGATTGCAAAAACAGTTGGGCAATAAGGAACCGTTCGAGGTCTTTTGGCAACAGGCCTTACGTCAAGGTGGTGTCTGGACGAAAGTAGAGAAAGAAAGCGTGCATCTGAATCCAGACGGGCTCCAAGCCCTCGCGTCTGAACTGCGGTTAAGCGCGCAGTCAAAGTCTTCGCTGTACCTCCACCTGTATCCGTCAAGCGCGCACTATGACGGTCGCGGTGCGAATCGCCCATGGCTTCAAGAACTGCCAGATCCGATAACCCAGATTACTTGGGGCAACTGGGCGGAGATTCATCCAGAGACCGCGCAGAAGCTGGGAATTACTGAAGGTACCGTGCTTAAAATAACCTCGCCTTCAGGAGCCGTGCAAGCGCCGGCGCATATTTATGAAGGCATCCGAGCTGATACGATTGCGCTGCCGCTTGGCCAAGGCCATACCGCATTCGGACGTTATGCCAGCAAACGTGGAAGCAACCCGATTTCTCTTGTCCCTTCAAAGCCGGCGGACTCGGCAGCGCTATCTTTGATCCCGCTCAAAATCGAAGTCACAGCCGTTCACGAAAGTCCAGCATGTACAGCGGGCAACAATCGTCAAGAAGGAAGAGGTATCGCCGAAGCAGTAACGATCTCACAGCTTGCGGGGCCGGGTAAAACTGCTCACGAGGAAACCAAACAGCATCCTCAACTCCGTCCTCCACATCCTCATCCGGAAAACCGCTGGGGCATGGTCATAGATTTAAACGCGTGCACGGGATGCTCCGCCTGCATGGTGGCGTGCAGCGCCGAAAACAACGTCCCGATGGTCGGGAGGGATAACGTTCTCAAGGGCCGGGAAATGTTCTGGATACGCATCGAGCGCTATGTCGAAACCGCTGGCGACCGCCTCGACAATCGCTTCCTGCCGATGCTTTGCCAGCACTGTGACAATGCACCGTGCGAACCGGTCTGTCCGGTCTATGCGACCTACCACCGGGACGACGGTCTAAACACGCAGGTCTACAATCGCTGCGTCGGCACTCGCTACTGTTCCAACAACTGTCCCTACAAAGTGCGGCGCTTCAACTGGTTTGATTACGAATCACCCGAGCCGCTTAACCTGCAGCTCAATCCCGACGTCACCGTCCGCAGCAAGGGTGTCATGGAAAAATGCACGTTTTGCGTGCAACGGATACGGGCCGCCAAAGATATCGCCAAAGACGAGGGACGGCCGGTGCGGGACGGCGAGATCACACCGGCCTGCGTTCAAACCTGCCCGACGAGCGCTTTGGTTTTCGGAGATCTAAAGGACCCCGCAAGCAACGTTTCGAAAATGGCCAAGGACCCGAGACGATACCGGGTGTTGGAAAATCTCAACACCGAGCCGGCCATAACCTATCTGAAGAAGGTGCGGCAGGATGAAGTCTGAAAACATCGCTCTTGCGCCTTACGAGCAGATTCATCGCGATCTCACCCGCACGCTGGAGCCTCCCGGAACACTCTACTATGGGCTCTTGGGTATCGTCCTTGTGATTTTGGCCTGGGCGATCTTTGCCTGGGCTTATCAACTTAAAACCGGTCTAGGCGTCGCGGGCATTAATCACCCCGTCGGCTGGGGAGTTTATATCACGAACTTTGTTTTTTGGGTCGGCATCGCTCATTCCGGCACGCTGATCTCGGCGGTTCTGTTTCTGCTCCGCTGCCGTTGGCGGAACTCGATAGCTCGCAGCGCGGAGGCCATGACGATTTTCGCGGTGATGACAGCCGGGCTGTTTCCGATCATTCATCTCGGGCGCCCGTGGTATTTTTACCAACTGCTTCCCTATCCCCAGGAGGGGCAGTTATGGATCAACTTCCGATCGCCGCTGATCTGGGATGTCTTCGCAGTGGGAACCTACTTCACCGTCAGCGTACTGTTCTTTTACACTGGTTTGATTCCGGACCTGGGCGCATTGAGGGATCGCGCGACGGGCTGGAAGCGCAAGCTCTACGGATTTTTCGCCTGCGGCTGGCAGGGGACCAATGGCCAGTGGCGAAGCTATTCGAAAGTTTACTTACTGCTCGCCGGATTTGCCACGCCATTAGTGGTTTCGGTGCATAGCGTCGTATCGTGGGATTTCGCCGTCTCGATCATTCCCGGTTGGCATTCGACCATATTCGCGCCCTATTTCGTTGCCGGCGCGATTCACTCCGGCCTGGCCATGGTCCTCACGCTTCTGATCCCTGCGCGGCATGCTTTCGAGCTGAACGCCTATATCACACAGAAGCACCTCGAATACATTGCCAAATTGATGATCGTCACGGGCTTGATTCTCGCATATTCCTACGCCGCCGAGTTCTTCATTGCCTGGTATAGCGAGAACTTGTTTGAACGCTACACCCTCATCGACAGGGCGACTGGGAGATATGCCTTCGTTTTCTGGCTGATGGTTCTGTTCAACGTCGCCGTTCCGCTTTTGTTTTTTGCCGAAAAGATTCGTACCTCGACGGTGTGGCTTTTCGTCATTTCGCTGCTCATCAACATTGGCATGTGGCTGGAGCGGCTGGTCATCATCGTTAGCTCGTTGTCGCGCGACTTTTTACCTGCGGCCTGGGGTTCTTACAGGCCCACGTGGGTAGAAATCAGCATTACCGCGGGAAGCTTTGCATGGTTTTTTTTCTGGTTTCTCTTATTCGTGAAATTGTTACCGATCGTTTCGATCAACGAGATTAAAGAAATGTGGAGCCACCGAGGCGAGGGAAAAAGATGAACGACAAAGCCGCCCTGATCGGGAGCTTTGAAACTGCCGAGTGTGCTCTCGGCGCTGTTAGCGCACTACGGCAAGCCGGATTCACCGACGCAGTGCTTTATTCGCCCATGAATAGCGACGACCTCCAAGTCGAGCGCGGTCCGGCTGATAGTTCCATTGGATTTCTCGCGTTTGGCGGAGCGGCGGCCGGCGCGGCGCTAGGTCTTTTGTTGACCATCCATACGTCGACACAGTGGCCGCTAATAACTGGCGGGCAACCGATCGTTTCATTGCCGCCGTTTTTCGTCATCAGCTTTGAGCTGACTATTCTCTTCGGCGTATTAGCTACCCTGGTAGGTTTATTTTGGCGAATTCACCGGAGCAAATTGGATTCGAAATTTTACGATTCACGCTTTTCCGTGGACAGATTCGGGGTTTACGTTCCTTGCGGGCAGGATCGCGCCGAGATAGCGCGGGGTTTGTTGTCTGCGGCAGGAGCTGAGGAGGTACGCGATGAAAGGTCTTAGTGTTCTCGTGCTCGTAGCATCACTCTCCTTCGTTGGCGGAGCAGGACTCATGTATGTGGCGAAAACAACCTGGTCCTCGGATATGGCTAATCAATCATCGATAAAGCCGCAGGAAGGACCATTGCTGCCGCCTCCGGGTTCAGTTGCCACAGATTTGGTTAGCGCTGCCGGCGCACCCGGGACCACGAGTGGGTCGCACGTAGGTCATCAAGGAATGGATCATCAGCACGACAATGCTGCTGCAAAACACGATCACCCGTCGAAAGGAAAGGCTCAAGGAATGGGCCATCAACATGGACCGGGCGATGATGCCGGCGGTCATCACCAGGGCGCTACCGCCGGAAAGCATGAGCACTCCACGAAAGCAAAGTCCCAAGCGATGGACCATCAGCATGGACCCAGCGCTGCCGCCGGACACCAGCACGGCGCCGCCGGCGCAAAGCACGAGCATTCGACCGCCAAAGCGAAGTCCCAAGGAATGGGCCACCAACATGGGGCGGGTGATGCGAGCGGCCATCAACACGGCGGCAGCAGCAGCGCCAAACACGACCACGGCGCCAAAACAGTCTCGCCACCGAAGGCAAAAGATTTCCAGCCGCTTCCGACCGACCTAATGGGCAGCGCGGGAACCGGCCCTGGAAAAACCATCCAGTCTCCCGGAGGTGAAGAAAAGGCACATGATCACGGAACGGGCGGTCACGACCATGGCTCTAAAGCAGCGCCAAAGGGACCGGCCAAAGCTTCGCAGCCTAACCGTTCCTCGGCGCCCCATAGTCTTGCACCCGGTGCCGCTCACGACCATGGGACCAGTAGGTCTGGCGGTCACCAGCACAGCCAATCGGCTCCTCACAAGCACGACGCTGCGGGGCATTCGCACGGCAATGAAAAAACCGAGAAGATGAAAACCGGCGGCTCTTCGGCGATGCACCAGCACAAGCACGGAGCGGGCGCTGCAGACGGCCACGCGCACGGCGAAACGCAAGCGCAAATTGTCAATCCGATCAAACCTACTGAAGCATCAGTGAAGAAGGGGCAGCTGTTGTTCAATAGCTACTGCAGCGTTTGTCATGGTCCGGAAGGAAGAGGCGGGACGCCCATGGAAAGCAAGCTTCCTGGGATTCCGAAATTCACCGGCGAGCTCCTTCGAAGCGTCGATGACACTCATATGTTCAGCATGATAACGAGCGGTCACGGCCCAATGCCGGGATACGCCGAAGCCCTCACGCCAGAAGAACGTTGGCACGTAGCCAACTACGTGCGGACATTGCAGAAGAAACTCTCGAGTGAAAAGGAAGTCGCGAGGGGAGCTTCCCGGTGAAATCCTTCCGGTTCGGATTTGTTTTGCTGTTGCTCGTTGTTCTCGGCGCAAGTGTATTTCTGTGGCAGACTTTCGGTTCCGAGCCAACAAGAGCATGGCAAGCGTTCCTGAT
>DASQUN010000325.1:0-10053 GCA_035641275.1 Candidatus Udaeobacter sp.
CTCCGCCTCGACTCGCCTTGAAGGCCCGGGATAGATTCCGCACTCTCGTGCACCTCGAGCCGGTTCTCGACAGTTCTTACACCGCGGACTGAAGAAATCCGCCTGAGCAGGCGATCAACTTCATTCCCCAGTATTGGTCCGCTGAATATCACCTTGCCATTTTCGACCCTTACCTCAACAGAGCTTGGATGGCTGACCAGGAATCCAAGTCTCGAGCGAACCCGCTGCGCTAACACATCGTCACCTACCTCTTTTTTGGAGGTTAAACCTCTCGTTGCTGCGACCAACCCAAGGATTCGGTTTTGGAGATCGTGTGAGGTCGCGTCGATCGCATCTGCCGTCTTATGCGCCAAACGGATCGTCTTGTCACGCATCAACGCTCGGCGCCGCTTGCCGATTCCAGGATCAAAAATATACATCAGAACCGCACCCAGGCCGACACTGCCAAGTAAGCCTAAATTCCTATTCGTAGCTTTCATCGCTCACCTCCCGTACTCTTTAAAGCTGGCACCTTGTCAAACCGTTGCTTTTTGCCATGAATTATCTTCTGAAATTGTCGCGTCTTTCTTAGGTCGTAGCCATTGAAAAGCGCAAGCGACATGCCAGGTGCTGGAGTCGGATTTCGCTATATCTTCAGCGACGCTAATCCCATTATTGCGATTTGCGGACCTTAACCGGCTTCAGGCCAGGGATTGACCCAAGACGGCTCTTCACACGACACTCACTTTTCCGTGAAAGTCGTACATCTTTGTGCGCGAATGCTTCGTCTTGCTTCCACGTCCTCCGCCGATGCATCCATGCGAAACCCTGATATTTTACGCACTTAACAAGCTCTGCCCGCGTCTTCCTGGTTTGGCATTTTACTTGCCCACGTTCCAACCAGTTTTTCTTCAAGGAGATGATCGCATGAACCAGTTTACCGCAATCGTTCTTTCGGGCTTTTTGTTTTTGGCTACGTTGTCTCTAGTTTTAGGGTTCCTATTGGTGACGTCTCCCAGCACTTGGTAATTCGAACGGCATTTACCTTGGGTCGAGCGTAACAGCTAAGATCGCTCTTTCCCTATTGACCCACGCCGATCTAATGGCTTCTCCCGTCCGCACTGCGGCCTCGCGCTGTTTCCTTTCTCGCCAGGGGCGCATCCGGTTCTGTTCCACGTACCACACGCATATGCACGTGACATCTATCGACCGAGGCCCGAGCCCTTCCGAGCGCGGTCAATGGGTCTGTGGCTTGTAGGCCGTCGCACACCTCTCCAAGGGTGGCTATTCCAACAGCCCTGACCCAAACGCCACCTTCACGTTCGTGTGCCCGCGCTCTCCATGACTCGGCCTCGGTCGCTTCGTGGCTCCTTATACGAACTCCTTCGTAAGTTTAGATGCGTTTCTCTCATCAAGCTTGGGCTGCTTTGACGTGGCGGCGTCGTAAACATCGTGCCTTGTCCACTGCGGGTGTTTTTTGAGTTCGTTCAGTAATTCGAGTGTCATTCCGGCCAGGCGTAGCGGTACCTACCGTGAGCCGGGAATCCAGGGATCTCAAAGATTCTCGATGCCCGTTTCTACGGCATGACGATGAAGTCGAAGTGACTTATTAAATGAACTTCGGGAACCAGGAGACCAAGGTCGTTCGAACACTCAGGGCTACCAATGCCTTGGCGAGTGGGAGAGAGTACCCATTCGTCCTCGGTCCGAGTTCCCTGTCCTAACTGTGAAAATCACAACGGTGAAGTGTCCTAGCAGTAGGAAATTTTCATCGCGCGTGCGCCTACAAATCTTCTGGCATATCGATTGCTTCTTCAAATAAAAGAAGTTTCTTGGGAGAAAAGTCCGATTGGAGTGTCAACAGATCAATGCCGCGGCGTCTGAGGCGGAGCAGGTTGCGGCTCGACCGAGCCTATGCCGCTTCGCTGTCCGACGTAGTTAACAATGATGAGGAGATAACCTATGCCAGAAAAACAAACGATTGAGAGAGTCAAAAAGGCCAAGCGCAAAGGAAAGTCGGCGGGCACACAATCCGGCGAGTTCGTTCGTGAGGAGATGCATCATATCCGCGAAGGCAAACATGGAGCTCGATCCACTAAACAGGCAATCGCAATAGGGCTCTCGAAGGCGCGTCGTGCGGGTGTCGCTCTTCCGCCACCGAGGAGAGGCCGCGTTTCTGAGAAGACTCGGCGGAGCGCCGAGCGCGCGTATGAATCAGGGCGCAAGGGCAAGTCTAAAGTATCGCCCCGCCGTTCGCGAGCGACCGGCGGGGCGCTGAAACGAGAACGTCGAGCTGCAGCGTCGAGGCAAGCCCTGTCGAGGCAGGCACGCTCCGCGGCGGGAAGACGTTCACGAGCCGAACGCTCGACGGCGGCACGCCGAGCAGTACGGACCAAAGGTCGCGCGGGACGTTCAGCAGCCGCGCGCAAGGCGGCGCGCACCCGCACCCGGCGTGTCTAACGACTCAGCCATTCCAGCAAGAATCTCTTGCCTGTGAGAGTAAGACTGCTTGACTGGGCAGGCGACACCGGCGCTGCGAGGTGAAGTTTGCGGCTACAACTGCTCGCGCCGGTACGTCTTTCTCAACGCCGAATTTCCTTTACGTACTCATTTCCTTCAATTAGCGAGTTACTTGCTAACCGAAACTTTGACTCAAGCAGGAGCCGTCAACCGGATAAGGAACGTGTCTGAAGACTGGCTTGGAATCGAACCAACCAAGAGCCCTTGCACTATCTTCCAACCAGGTTTGAGTCCGCGGGCAGCATCGCTAGCTTCACCAATCGCTTTTGTATTCCAATTTCAAAATGACCCGGTGGCATAGTTTACGGGTCTAACCTCATTGGAAATTTGAGAAAGATGAAAGTGGGCCCACCTGGATTCGAACCAGGGACCAACCGGTTATGAGCCGGTGGCTCTAACCAAACTGAGCTATGGGCCCGTCGTATAATAATAATTGTTTCGAGGTTCGAATTGAACTCAGGGAGGAAACTAGCTTTCCATGAAGCTTTTGAGACGTTTGCTGCGGCTCGGATGCCGGAGTTTGCGCAGTGCCTTCGCTTCAATTTGGCGGATGCGCTCTCGCGTAACGGTAAACTTTTGACCCACTTCCTCAAGTGTGTGATCTGACTTTTCGCCAATGCCGAAGCGCATCCTGAGCACCTGCTCTTCGCGCGGCGTAAGCGTTGCCAGAACTTTCCTCGTCTGTTCTTGCAAGTTAATGTTTACGACGGCGTCGGAGGGGGTAATAATCCGCTTGTCTTCGATAAAATCACCAAGGTGACTATCTTCTTCTTCGCCAACAGGCGTTTCCAAAGAAATCGGTTCCTTGGCAATTTTCAGAACCTTTCGCACTTTGTCCAGCGGGATCTCCATCTTCGTCGCAATCTCCTCCGGGGTCGGCTCTCGTCCAATCTCTTGGACCAAATAGCGAGACGTCCGGATCAACTTATTGATGGTTTCGATCATATGGACCGGAATACGAATCGTGCGTGCCTGGTCGGCAATAGCCCGTGTAATGGCTTGCCGGATCCACCAGGTCGCGTACGTGGAGAATTTGTATCCGCGTTGGTACTCGAATTTGTCTACAGCTTTCATCAGGCCGATATTGCCTTCCTGAATCAAATCGAGGAATTGGAGACCGCGATTGGTGTATTTCTTCGCAATGCTTACGACTAGACGTAAGTTGGCCTCAATCAATTCTTTCTTTGCCAAGTTGGCCTTGGTTTCGCCTTCAATGATGGACCAGACACGCCGCTTGATCTCCTCGACCGGCATTTCCATGTCCTTCTCGATATGTCTAATATCACGCCGCGCGTTCCTGATCTCTTCTACCATGTTGAGAATCGCGTCATGTCCCATGCGTAGCGAACCGATGATCCGCTGCCAATCCTTCTTGCGCCCGTTCAGTCCTGAAACGAGTTTCAGGACTTCGGTCGACGGCTTACCGGTTTTTGATTCGAAATCCTTAATGCGTCGATCGAGGCCTTGCATCCTGTCCATGGCCTTTTTTAATCCCTCGGCAATGGCTTCCGTCTGCTTGCGATTGAGCTGAAGTCCTTTGAGACCATTGATGATTTTTTCTTGATGCTTTGCTAGGCTTTCCAGCAGCGCCTGACGTCGTTGCGCTGAAATCCTCTTTGCGTCTAATTGTCGCTTGATCTTTGCCGTATCATTAGCGATGCGCCGAATCTTTCCTATTTGATCCAACAGCCGTTTCTCGTGCACCTCTTCGTCATCGAGATATTCCGCTTCCTCATCGCCCTCCTCCTTGATAATTTCGCGGACTCGAATCTCGTGCTGAACCAGCTTGTCGCCTAAATCGAGAACATAGATTAAGGCCAACGGGCTTGATAGAACCTCGTCGAGAACCTGTTTTTCGCCCTCTTCGATTTTCTTTGCGATCTCGACTTCACCCTCGCGACTCAGAAGAGAAACCGTTCCCATCTCCCGTAGGTACATCCGCACGGGGTCGCCGGTCTTGCCAACCATGTCGCCGTCGACTTCGCCATCGATTTCTTTCTCTTCTTCCTCTTCTTCCGCCAGCTCTTCGCCTGCGCTCCCTAAGCTGACTCTTTGGTTAGCATCGACAACTTCTATGTCCATTTCCCCGAAGATGGACATGACATCGTCAATCTGATCGGGCGATACGACTTCCGCGGGAAGCATATCGTTGACGTCATCATAGGTCAGGTAGCCCTTTTCCTTACCCAGATCGATGAGCTTCTTGACCTCCTTCATATTCTTTTTTTCCACCGGTTGCCCGGAGTGGTCAGAGGCCAATCGGTTTTTTGCTACCGGATGGTTCTCTTCGGCTCGAGGCTTCGGCGTTCTAATTGCCGTTCTTTTCGTACGACGTCTTGCCATTCTAGTATCCTCTCTCTCTTCGCTTTCTCGTCCTTTTGTTCTTCCGCAGTGCGAATCGCAATCCGCAGATTTCGTTCCAACTCTCTTAGATACTTTCGACGCAAATGCGATAGGCAGTCGACCGCCATTCTTTCACAGTCAGAAACCGGGATGGCTTCCGCTTCCAAGGCCAACGCCGTGATCTGAGCAGCCACGTCCGACGACAACTTCTGCGTGATCCGGAACAGATCCAACTTCCCGTGTTCTTTCCATTCGGCAAGAATCAGGTCAACGACCTCTTGCCATGGCGGTCTGATCCAGCGCCTCACTTCATTCTCCTTTTCCACATCTCGAATGACGGAGGGGAAACGGAGCATTAAACCGATCAGTGCCCGCTCGGCAACATCATCACGAGTCTGAGCGACAGATGCGGGCGAAACCACAGCGCGACTGGCAGTCTGACGGTTGCCTGGAACACGGAGAAGCTCTTCGCGAACACCCAACGCATCCACAGCGCGCCGGACGAGCAAGTCGAATTCGAATGGATTATTGACTTTGGCCAAAAGCCGACCGATCTCCGACGCGATCTGACTCTTTCCCTCCAACGTCTTGCCGTAGCGGTTTTCCAACCACGAGAAATAATAATCTGCCAACGGCACGGCCTGTTCCACGCTGGTTTCGACCGCCACCCTACCGCGCCGCCGAACGAAGGTGTCAGGATCTTCGCCCTTTGGCAAGAAAGCGGCGCGTCCTAGCAAGCCGGCTTCGATGAAAATTTCAAAGCTCCGCGCGGCTGCCTTGTGTCCGGCATCGTCGGCATCGAACAAAGCGATGATGTTTTTTGTGTACCGCGCCAACAAACGAAGATGATCAACCGTTAGGGCCGTGCCCAGAGTCGCCACGGCATAGGAAATACCATACTGAAACAAGGCGATGACGTCTAAGTACCCCTCAACCAGCACCACACGGTCGGCTCTGCGGATTCCTTCTTTTGCTTGGAAAAGGCCGTAAAGGGTTGAGCTCTTACGAAAGAGCGGTGTCTCGCTCGAATTGAGATATTTCGGCAACTCCTGGTTGAGAACCCGCCCCCCAAAGCCGACAATTTTTCCGCCCGCGTTGACGATAGGAAACATTACGCGAGCAAAAAACTTCTCATGAAATTGTTGAGGATTACGTTGACCAAGAAGCCCCAGCCGGAGGGCATCTTTGATTGAAATCTTCTCTTTCCTGACAAGATCCAGTAAGCCCGAGCCGGTTTGAGGCGCGTACCCCAGCATAAAGGTTCGTGCCGTCGGCTCATCCACCCCGCGCGATTTTAGATAATCCAGGGCTTTCCTTCCTTCTGGATGGCCAAAAAGGAGTTTCTGATAGTTGACTGCGACTCGCTCATTGATCCGATAGAGGGATTCCCTGTCGCCGACGTCCTTCGCTGCACCCGATCGCTCGGCCTGTTCGATGGTTATACCGTAGCGCTTCGCTAAGCGCTCCACCGCCTCGGGGAAAGTCAGATGGTCGTAGTTCATGAGAAATTGAAAGACGCTTCCCCCGGTTTGGCAACCAAAACAATGAAAGATGCTTTTCTCCTCGCTGACGGTGAACGAAGGGGTCTTTTCGGCATGGAAGGGACAGAGTCCCATGTAGTTGCGGCCGGCCTTTTTCAGAGTGACATAATCCGAGACCACCTCGACAATCGAAGCGCGGTTGCGGATCTCGGTAATTTTGTCTTGATTAATCATCCGCGCGAATTAGACCACGCGACCGAAGGTAGCAATTGTGCCTCATCCTGTGCCTTGGGAAAGAGCTTCTCTTTACCGACTCGAAGAATGCCGTCTCCGAGCCGAGCTAACGGTGACACCAGGTAGGCGCCGCCCATCTCGTTCCGGGTTGAAGGCGGGATCCACGATGCCGAGCTAACGAACAAAACAATCAGGGCCATAACGGCAGCCCCTTTGCTTATCCCGATAGCGACGCCACCAACGCGGTTGAATGTCCCGAAAAACAAGGCCCTTTCGGACCGATGGAGCAGCCAGCCAACTAAATTTAATAGAAAATAGACGATGAAGAAGACGCCTATAAACGCTGCGCCTTTGAGGATCAGAGGAGAGACGTCCCAGTAAGTTCCCCCTACGGCAGCCACAGCTTCGTTATAACGAACGGCCACCGTAAAACCCAACACGAGACCACTCAGGGACAAAACTTCTCGAAACAGTCCTTTGAAATAGCCACGCACTCCGAACAAAAGTAAAACTAAAATCAGCGATAGGTCGATCCAGTTCACCGGCAGGAACCAATCACGCTGGGCCGCGCTCAAAATCAATCCTGGAACTAGTGCGCGCGGGTGTAAGGGTTGGCCGACTGAAGCGCCACCCAGGCAGCGCGTTCCGGCCTATAGCGTGGCCGTAATTCGTCGTTTTTTGATTTGAATTCGGGCTCAACTTCCGGCCCTTGTAGAGTTCAGCTTCGGACCGCAATAACACTCAAACGCTTTGATCCTCACCAAATTGGCGTCATTCCCCGAGTAGCGCCTTAGCCAACTCGTTGACCCGCTTACCATCCGTACGCCCTGTAACCCTGGGCATCACCAGCTTCATCACTTTGCCCAAGTCTTTAGGTCCGCTCGCGCCGGATTCGATTATGCTTTTCCTAATCAGGGTCTGCACCTCTTCTTCCGTCATAGGTTGGGGCAGGAATCGCTGAAGTACTCTGATCTCGGCTTCTTCTTTTTGAGCCAACTCGTCTCGTCCGCCCTTTTTAAAAAGGTCGATTGCCTCGGTCCGTTGTTTACAAAGAGTCGAGATAGTTTTCTGGATTTCTGCAGCGGTGAGCGTACGACGAAGCTTTATTTCCTCGTTATGTACCGCCGATAAAAGCAGCCGCAACGTGGAGAGGGACACGGTGTCGCCGCTCTTCATCGCAGTCTTCACGGCGTCCTGGATCTCGGCCTTGAGTTCCATATTGCCTCGTTGAACGTGGGGCCGTTCTCAACCTGGTCAACGGTTAAAAAGAATGACGCACGCGCCTCATCGCTCTTTTTTTAGCAGCGATGGCCTTCTTTTTTCTTTTCACACTCGGTTTTTCGTAATGTTCCCGCTTGCGCAGCTCGGCTAGTATGCCTGCCTTCTCACAAAGCTTCTTGAAGCGTCGAATAGCACTTTCTATGGATTCATTTTCGCGAACTCGAACTCCGGTCATAACTCGTACTCACCCCCAATCACCTCAGGGCCGCGTTTTTTCAGCGCAGTCGATTCTAGCTCATTTATCGCCTAAGTCAAGCAACTAACGTCGAAAATGGAGCGTTTGCTTCTATTGAAATCACGAACGAGAACAACCTAGCAATGACGATCCCGGCAGTACCTTTAAAGGATCATGTGACCGTCCAGCGTTGGGCGGATTTGTGCGACTCCTATATCGACCTTGGCTTCAGCTTCCAGAATTTCTCGGGAAAATCGGAAACGATGCCTTGCACACCTAAGGAGGCAAATTTCTCCATTTCACGAACCGCGTTCACCGTCCAAACATGGACGTCAAGCCCGTCTTCCCAGGCTTTGTCCAAAAACGCCCGGGTGGCTAGTTGCTTCTGAACGAGAATCGACGTCGCTTCGAGTCGCTGTGCCACTTCAAACGGATCCTCCTTAGTTGCCGATCCGACAAGAATGCCGACACGCGATTCCGGCGCGAGCTCTCGGACTCGATCAAGGCAACGATAATCGAATGATGACAAAATCGTGCGGTCCAAGTAGTCATAGTGACTAAGCGTGAATAGAAGTTTGAGTTCGAGTCCTGCGGCTGAATCGGGGAAACTTTTGATATCAACGCAAAGATCTACGTCATCCTTGATAGCTTCCAAAACTTCCTCGAGGGTCAGAATCCGCTGACCTCTATAGGCTTTCCTGCGCCATTGCCCCACATCGAGTCTTTTCAGCTGCTCGAGCGTCTTGCTGCTAGCTTTGCCGCGCACACCCGCCATTCGATTCAGCCGTTCATCATGGAACACAACGACGTGACCATCCCGAGAGAGTTGACAATCCAGTTCGATCATATCGACGCCGGCTTCGATGGCCTTTTCGAAAGCGAGCCGGGTGTTTTCCGGAAAATTGCCGCTTGCACCGCGGTGGGCAATTTTGGTGAAGCCTGCCATGTCCAATGAATCAAAAAACTAAAGAAAACAAGATTTGCTGCCGACTTTCGAAGTCCTTCACTGCAATCTGCGCGGACGAGTTAGATGGATCAGGAACTCTTTGTTTCCCTTGGGACCAAGCAAGGGAGACTCAATAAGGCCTTGGACCACAAGGCCGAGGGCCACAGCCGCATCCTTAATCTCGCGGATCACGCGCTGGTGCTCATCGGTGGAGCGTACCACTCCCCCTTTCCCGACCTTTCCCTTGCCGACTTCAAACTGCGGCTTAATCAGCGCTATGACGTTGCCGCCAGGGGCCAGGAGGCTCTTCACCCTGGGGAGAACCAGTTTCAGAGAGATGAAAGAAACATCGATGGTCGCCAGGTGGGCAGGGCCGGGTAAATCGCCAACTTCCAGATAGCGAATATTGGTTTTCTCATAGACGATAACGCGCGGATCGTTTCTTAGTTTCCAATCGAGTTGGCCGTAACCCACGTCAACCGCATAGACCGTGGCGGCGCCGTGAGCCAGCAAGCAGTCGGTAAAGCCACCCGTGGATGCGCCCACATCCAGGGCGATTTTATTGCTTGTGTCAATTTGGAATGCTTCGAGCGCTCTTTCTAACTTTATGCCACCGCGGCTGGCATACGGTGAGGTCTTGAGTCTCAATCGGATGCTGGCGTTCTGATCCACCAGGGTTCCGGCCTTAGTGACCGGCTGCTCGTTGACCAGAACGGCGCCGGCTAGAATTTTACCGCGTCCCTCCTCGCGACTACCCACTAAGCGGCGCTCTAGCAAGAGCTTGTCTAGGCGCTCCCTCTTTCCCATCCCTCCTTGTTTCGCTTTCTTTCAAGCCGGACCATCTGCAGCGCGGCCTGGGTAATGGCTTCTCTGTCGAAGCCGCAGAGTTTTCTCAATTGATCCTGCGTTCCGTGCGGAATAAAACGATCTGGGACACCCAGACGCCGAATTTGCCCACCGCTGACTCCTTCTTCGGCGAGAAATTCCAGAATCGCGCTGCCGAAGCCCCCCGCAGTGGCATGGTCTTCAACCGTGATAACATTGGGAACTCGTATCAAAATCTCGCGCAAGAGCTTTTTGTCCAAAGGCTTTAC
>DASQUN010000326.1:0-5863 GCA_035641275.1 Candidatus Udaeobacter sp.
AAGGCGCTGGAAGACCTTTGCCGGTCGAGGCTTCGTACCGTCAAGAAGATAGCGGAGGACGGCATGAGAGAACCTATGCTCGCGTACCAGCCGCAGGAAGTATTCGCGCTGGACACGCGCTGCCGATATCAGATGGGTAACGCGCAATTCAGGGAAAATCCCAAAGGCGGTATTCTTCCTGGCGGAGAGCCACGAAAACAGATCGTCTCCGCCACAGAAAAGGTTCTCTCCGCTCCGATCCAGTATTTTGGAAGTTCCCAGTTGCCGCACCAGCTCGGAATACAGCGCGGCGATTGTGCGTGTGACGCAGAGACCGGCCCCGTAAGGCAAACAAGAGTAGTCCGTCGCGTTGTTCGTCCACATCGTCCGCGGCAGCGTACGCAACGCCAGCATACCAAGCCACGGCCGCACAGCCGGCTCCGGCTCCGCCTCAAATTCCGGCTGCAAAGCGCCTGCACCGAATACACGGACGTAAGGATATGCATCTCGAATGGTTGCCGCCCGCCCAAGATAATCCGTTGCCAGAATGTTGTCGTCGTCAACGAACACGAGGAGGTCGCCTCGAGCTTCTGCGATTCCGCACAGCCGAGCCGGCGTGAGGCCCAGCTCTCCCTCTGCTACGTGGCGAGCGTGGGGGTGCCAGGAGAGATCGAAGCGCCTTGCCAAAGGCTCATCAGATGCATTATCAATGAGGAGCAATTCCCATTGGCTCACCGGCAATGACTGCTGCCGCAGCGCCTCCAGCGTTCGGAGTAGATAGTCCGTTCGGGGATTGTGCGTGCAAACGATGACGGAGATTCGCGGTTGGAAACCAGATGGCTTCATGCTCGCTGACCGGTACACGTGAAGTCGCTACTCAAGCCTACCCGGATTCAATGCCCGGGTCCCGCATAGTTTTTGTGGGGTAACAAACTCGCCTCGGCTGTGCCGTCTGCCGGTGCGTTGTGGAGATGCTTTGGCACGTGGTATTAAACTCGTTTGCTATCTCTTATCAATCTGCTCGCCTTGCGGAGAAAAATGATCCGGCCGAGGCGGATTCGGCCGCAAAAGTGCCAGTCGCGGTCGGGTTATCGCAGGCAATCTTATGCAAGAGCCTATAATCGGGCTCGGCGGCATCCGCATAGAAAGGAATACCGATTCGGTTAGTGACGTCCAGGATGCGGCGTACTTGTTCGGTGCTAAGTTGCTGTTTCCAGCCTTCCAAACTCGAGATGCCAGACGAGTAGGTCACGGTTGAAGGCTGAGCAACCTTTTGCCACACTTCAGCAGGAACTTCACTGCCCCAGGTCGCGAATATGCGCTGCATAGCCTCCTCCGAACGGAGACGCAGTTCTTCGTAGCTGATGACTTGCCAAGGATGTAGGGACGGCGCTAACAGTGCCGGCAGATAGTCTAAAGCCCAGTCGGCCGCCAAAAACTCTTCCCGAGTATCCAGGGCTTTAATGATCTTCTGCAGTCTGGAGTACCCTGGAAACCGCGACGGGATCTCCGGGCGAGCCGGGTTCTTCCAATCGATGGGCGAGCGCATTTGCGATGCGATGACCGCACAGGGATGCCGAATCAAAAGAACCGGTGCTCGGATTGAAAAGCTCCGACACATCCACGGTAGTAGCCTCGACGCGCGGACGAACTTAACAATCAAAAAACGTGCCGAAAAAGCAGAGCGAAGCGTCATCTGCCGTGTGGTCCACCAATTCAATACGTCTCCCCGAAAAATTCTGGTGAGGAATGCTTTACCCTCAGGCCAGTCGACACCTGGATCAACGTACGTCCTCCAGGAAAATCCCGCTTGACTCGCTTCTGGAACATAACGCAGGTGAAGCGGTTCAAAGAGAACGGCTGAGTCGGGCATAGTTGAAAGCATCTGACTGAGCCATGTACTTCCCGACCGCGGACTCGAAGCCACTACGATCGCCTGCCGCATATCGCACTTATTGGCGAGCAATGCTCTGATAAGTGCAAGCCGAACACCGGAAATCAGATTATTGCTCAATCGTACGATGGTTCGGCGCCTCATATGATTGACAGTTGCGAGAATCTAGCGGGCCGCCATTTTGTTCCGGCAGGTATTTCTAATTTTTCGCAACTGGGAAACTCACTTCTCTTGCAATGCGTAAGCTGCAGGACACGGCCACAAGGCCCCAACATGAGTGCTTTCTACGCTGATAAGATAGCCTCAACCGGATCATGGAGGAGAGACACCGGGGTTTTCAGAAAGGACGTTGAAGAACCGGGCTGCAATAGTTGACTAGGCCAGCCTCTTTGGACAATTGAGGCCAGCCGCCCGCCGCGGCCAAAACGATATACAGTCAGTAAGAGCAAACCTTCAAGATGGTGACGCGGGGACACCAATGTTAGTTGGAAAGCCTTCGTCCATACACGACGCGCTTCGTTGACATCGGGCGGCTTAATTCTCAACCAGCGCAGAGACAACCACCAGAACATACCCCCCAGACGAAGGCGCGTCTCAGAATTGAGAAGTGAAGCCCACTGAAGCTGATTCAGCGTCTTCACGAACATCCGCTCATGCGAATGCAAATGGTCGACCGCGGAGCACGAGACAATGTTCATAGCAGTGCGATGGTTAGGACTATATCTGTAGAAGTTATCCGGAACGCGTTCTGTAAAATATGGAATTCCTGCAATCAAAGCCCGGACGTGGAGATCCCAGTCGTGGAAGCTTAAGAGCTCTTCGTCAAAGCCTTGCAGTTGCTGCAGAACGGCTCGCCTCCAAATCGGACCGGTCGTATGCCAGGGCGCATCAAGGGAGAGAAAGCGGTGCAGGTCGTCTGTCTTATTCGGAATATTCCAGAGAACCCCGCGATCTCCCAATGTTTCCGCGAAAATCTCGGTCAGATACACCCCAAATCCGCAATGCGATGCGCGATCCATCGCGACGACGCGGTTTTCCAAACATGTGCTCGCTAGCAGATCGTCTGAGTCAAGGAAAATAAGGTAATCACCCTTCGATTCAGCTAATCCTTTATTTCGACAGCGGTTTGCACCCTTGCGCTCGCCGTCTCCGCAGAGCGCACGGAATCGCACATCTCGGCGCGCATAACCTTGTGCGATGGAGAGCGAACCGTCGGTGGAACCATCGTCGACGACGATCGCCTCCCAGTCGGAAAAAGTCTGTGCACTTATAGAATCTAACGTTTCGGGCAGAAGTCCCTCGCGATTAAAGCAGGGAATTATCACGCTAACCTGGGGCATTTCCTTGAAGTTTTTGGTTTAGCGAGCGAACACGCCCTAGCCGACGAGCCCTCGCATCGAGGCATATCTCCATCGCAACGGCGGCCATTTGAGTTCGCCGAGCTTAGCTGCGAGCCGCTGCGGCTTCTATACGATGTGGGGTCTATTCGGGTAAAAATGAATCAACCAAGCCTGAAGGTGTTTCATGCCGAGGAATTGCGCCTCTGCTTTCTTCTTTGGGGAACGATGTAGCTCAATCTATTCGATGGTGATGCACAGTAGAACTTTCGCATCCGGGGACGAATCGGATTTAACTGCTCGCTTCAGTGAAGAAGGTCTTTTAGAACAGCAAACGTGTGTTCTATCGGCATCAGCAGAAGTACCAGCTATCAGCAAACCGGGATTGGGAGTGCATATGATCACTGTGTTTGCATGAGTATCGGCGATTTACATTTCGCGGGTCGTGTGACTGAAGAAACTACGCTTTTCGCTGCTGCGGGATAATTGACCAGGTGAGGAGATACTTAGGCGCTTGCACGACAGGTGGACTAGATAAAGTAGGGCAGCGACTATCTCGTAAAAGATGGTGCGACGAGACTGCCGGCGTAGGGAGCGAGTCCAATGGAGCATACATTGCCTACGTTGCGGCATTTGCAGCAGGCATTTCATATGATAACTGCCACGAGCAAATGCGTAAGACTTCAGTAATTGATTTAATCTTTCGGTCTTCGGCTTCCGACCATGATGGTGAAACACCACTGGCCGGAAATCATATTTGCCTCTCCATCCAGAAGCCAGAGCGCGCAGCATTGCATCGACGTCCTCGCATGGGAAGGGAGTGCCCGCCCCTAGTAGCTCGTCGAAGCCGTCAATCCGCACGAGCACCTCCCGCCTGAACGCCATGTTGGCTCCATGTATCCAGCCGGCAGGGATGAAATCGCCCGCCTCTGCGTATTGGTCTTCCATGACTGTTCTGATCGTAACTGGCGCATCCGATTCGTCGTACAAGAGAACGCGCCCACCCACAAACCCAAGGGTGGAATCCGTGAAGGCTGATTGAATCCTCGATAAATAGTCATTTGCCGGATAACAATCGTCGTCTGTAAATGCGATGAGAGGTGCCCGTGTCGCCCGCCAGCCTGCATTGCGAGCACGCCCGAGGCCTGGTTTAGATACGCGGATCATCGTTAGACGCTCTCTGAAGTGCTGACCGAATTCTTCCAGATGCTTGGAAGTTTCGTCTGAACAACCATTATCGACTACGATCAGCTCCCATCTACCGTTGTACCTGAGCGTGGCCAGGTGACGCAACCAGGAGCTAATGGCCGTGCCACGATCCCTGGTACAAACTACAAGTGCGATTTCGCATTCAGTATCCACGAGTAAAGATGCGCCCCTCATGTTATGACTCAAGACAACTCAAGTGATTGGAGCGCAAGTAACAAATTTATACGCCAATGACTAACCCTCATTTTGTTCAAATGAGGCAGCTCGACTTATGATTGACCTTACTCCGTCTCCAGATTGGACCTGTGGTGTGCCACACACGTCTTTGCTTAAGAACCGATGCAGGTCAGGGGTTTCCGTACAGATGTTCCATAAAATTTTCCTGTCCCCTGTCTGACGATAAAACATTTCCGTTTGGTACACGCCATACCCGCATTCAGGCATGCGGTCCATCTGGGCTATTCGATATTCCAAACACGTGTCCGATAATAAATCGTCTGAATCGAGGAAGATGATGTACTCGCCGGCAGCCATGGAAAGCTCTTGATTACGGCAAACGCATGCCCCCTTCTTTTCGCCATGCCGCAGCCAAGCACGGATGCGGTTGTCTTTTGCGGCGTATTTCTGTGCGAGTTCCAGGGAATTATCCTGAGACCCATCATCCACCACCAGCGCTTCCCAATCTGGGTACGTTTGAGTTATCAATGAGTCCAGTGTTTCCGCCAGCAAGTCTGCCCGATTGTAAGAGGGGATTATGACGCTCACTCGGGGCATAGCATCTCGGAAAAGCTGTTCATCAGGATGAACGCCCTTTTTTCGCTCATGAGTGATCCGTAACTGCGTTCATCTGGTGCGATCGCACGCCAAGTTAAATCCTCGCGAAAGACCGCTGGAGCCATTTGTTACTCTGTTATCATGAATAATAGTTACTCCGCCGCGAGAATTAACTATGTAGCGTAATCGTATCTCCGTTTAACGCCGCGTTATCAAACCTTGCACACTCGCCGCCGACCCGTCGGACTGGTAAACCGCCGCCCCGCACCGCAGGGCGAAAAAGCCGCTCAAAATAAGGATAAATAGAAGGATTTTCCCGACATCTTCATAGCTGCGGCGTATCGATCCTCGCGATACGCCGCCGCAGTTCGTATCAGAATCAATTGTCATGGCCAGTAAAATTCTTATTTTCTGGCAAAATTTTTCTGCAAGCAGCACCCGTCGATAAGCTTTAATCGCAGATTACTCTGAGAACACGGACGGTTTATAAAGAATCGTGCAAACGAAGGAAACCAATTATGATCCGTGAAATCCGCGTAATCAGTGGTCTCCACCGCTACGCTTTCCAAACTTTCCCCGGCGCAAGCTGGACGCTAGCCATCGCATTCCGCGTGTCCACGATGCACCGCGCCCAATCTCCCAATTCATGATAGTTCACCGATGAATGATT
>DASQUN010000327.1:0-4686 GCA_035641275.1 Candidatus Udaeobacter sp.
CACTTTCAGCAGCAACACAGGCACATCGACTTCGTGGCGCACTTTATCGGCCGTCGCGCCGTAGAGAATGTCGCTGATGAACCGGTGGCCGTGCGTGGTCATGGCAATCAGATCAACTTCTTTCTCGCGCGCGAGTTTGATGATCTCGTCGGAGGGCTCGCCAAGCGCGAGGACGGCATCGCAGGAAAAACCCTCTGCGGTCAGTTCACGGCTGCGTTTTTCCAGGTAAAGGCGGTCCTGTTTCATTTCTTCGCTCTCCGCGAGCTTGAGCTGACTGAAATTGCGCGCCACCCAGCCGTCGGCCACATGGACCAGAAGCAGTTTCGCACCGGCCATTCGCGCCAGCGGTTTGATATGCGTGAGAATGGTCTCATCGGCCGGGCTGTTCTCGAGCGGGATGAGGATATGGTGATACATGTTAGGAATGACGAAGCACGAATGACGAATGACGAATGAAAAATGAAAGCCCGAATAGCGACGTAGATATCGATCTTGCGCTTCGGATTTCTGGTTTCTTCATTCCTTCGTCATTCGTCATTGGGATTTCGTCATTTTATTCGGGCATCGGCAAACCGATAGATTCATAGAATGCTTTGAGGATTGCCTCCGGCATAAAGATATCGAAGAGCAGCTTCACATTAAGCACAATGATAATGCCGGCTGTCGTCCAGCCCAGTATTTTCACCCAGAGACGGTTGGCGAATTCACCCATTTTCGCCTTTTCACTCGTGAACCGCATCAATGGCCAGACGGCGAAGCCGAGCTGCATGCTTAATACGACCTGACTGGCAACAAGCAATTCGGTGGTCTTGCCTTCGCCGAAAATGGCGATCACGAGCACTGCGGGAATGATGGCGATGAGTCGCGTAATCAGGCGCCGCAGCCACGGGGTGATGCGGAAATTCAAAAAACCTTCCATCACAATCTGCCCGGCAAGTGTGCCCGTTAGGGTCGAGTTCTGTCCGGAAGCGAGCAGGGCCACCGCGAAAAGGACACTGGCCACGCCGACGCCCAGCAGTGGGCTGAGTAATTTATAAGCATCCTGAATTTCCGCGACGTCCCGGTGCCCCGACCAATGAAAAACGGCGGCTGCCAGGATCAGGATCGCCGCATTGATGAATAAAGCGAACATGAGTGCGCCGCTCGAGTCGATGGTCGCGAACTTGATCGCCTCGCGCCTGCCCGCCGGTGTCTGTTCGAACTTGCGCGTCTGCACAATCGACGAGTGCAGGTAAAGATTATGCGGCATGACGGTCGCGCCGAGAATGCCGATGCTGACGTAGAGCATCCCCTGATTGGTGACAATGTCCGGGCTGGGAATGAAGCCAAGCAGGATGCCGGTCGGGCTCGGCTTGGAAAAAATGAGTTCGGCTGCAAAACAACCGCCAATGGTGGCGATGAGAGTGATGACGATGGCCTCGATATAGCGAAAGCCTTTTGTTTGCAGATACAACACCAGCAGCACATCCAGGGCGGTGATGATGCACCCCCACACCAGCGGAATGCCGAAAAGAAGCTGCAACCCGATAGCCGAACCAACCACTTCCGCCAAATCGCAGGCGGCGATAGCGAGCTCGCAAAGAACCCAGAGGAACCAGACCGTCGGTGGCGAGTAATGATCGCGACAGGCTTGGGCCAGGTCGCGCCCCGTGGCGACACCAAGTTTGATGCACAAGTGCTGGAGCAGGATCGCCATCAAGTTGGAGACCATGATGACAGCCAAAAGCGAATAGCCGAACTGGGCGCCACCAGCCAGATCCGTAGCCCAATTGCCAGGGTCCATATAACCGACGGCAACGAGAAAGCCCGGCCCCGAAAATGCCAGCAGCTTTCGCCAAAACGAAGCTGTCACAGGAACGACTACGCTGCGATGCACCTCCGGGAGGGAAACCTCGGCGCCCGATCGCCGCCAGATCCGCACCGGTTCCGATGCGAAAGTACGCCTGGACCTGTTCATGATTTAGGGAAGACTAATTTAATTTCATGCCTATATGATTTCGTCAATAACCAATTATTTATTGGTTTGACTACATACCGGACTCCTGTTCTATTTTCCCAGCATGCCAGGGCAAAAATTCGCGCACGCCTTTTTGAAACCAGCGTTATGAAGACTCGAAGACTGACGCGCAGAAAGTTTTTTCGAGCCGGCGTGCTCGGAGCCGCCGGTGCCGTTGGGCTGGCCAAATTTTCGCCACGGGTAGAGGCGTGCATGGAATGTTTAACAGACAAGCTCGACGGGACGTTCCCAATCGGAAAGACAAGCATCGTAGGAAGCCAGGTCATCCCCGTGGCTTATGAGACCACTGCTTCTTCGGATCCACATCCGCCGGCCTCGAATCAGTCGGTGGCAATGGATCCGATGAAATTTCTGACCACGTTCGATTACGGTAAGGAAACGAAACTGTCTGATGGCCGCACGCGGCGCGAATATTCTATCTGGGCTGAGGACAAGGAGCTGGAGGTGGCCGAAGGGATCAAGTATCCGGCGTGGGTTTATAACGGATTCATGCCCGGGCCGACGCTTCGGGCGACTGTGGGCGACCGGATCTTGATTCATTTTGAGAATCGCGGTACCAAACCTCACACGATCCACCTGCACGGAATCCACCCGGCAAACATGGACGGCGTGTTCGAACTGGTGCCGCAGGGCAGGACGTTCACCTACGATTTCGTGGCCGAGCCGTTCGGCGTCTTTCCGTTTCATTGCCACATGATGCCGCTGCGCAAACACATTTCGCGTGGACTTTTTGGGACACTGATTGTTGACCCGCCGTCACCGCGACCGCCCGCTACGGAGATGATCATGGTGATGCACGGGCTGGATGTGAATTTTGACATGGAGAACGACTTTTACGCAGTCAACGGCTATGCCAACTACTACGCCGAGCACCCAATCTCGATCAAGGTGGGCGAGAAGGTACGCATCTATCTCTCGAACATGACTGAGTTCGATCTGGTGAATAATTTCCACCTGCACGCCAACATGTTCGATTTCTACCCGAGCGGCACCAGCCTGGAGCCCGCGGAGATCACCGATACGGTCAACCTCTGCCAGGGGCAGCGTGGGATCATCGAGTTCACCTACAAATATCCGGGCATGTACATGTTTCATGCCCATACCTCCGAGTTCGCTGAGCTCGGTTGGATGGGCTTTTTCAACGTCAGAGCTTGAGCCATGCACGACACACGCAAGACAATTTCAAAACCGCTCGTGATCGCCAGTGCGGTGACACCGCTGGCCTTGCTCGGAGTGCTCGTCTTTTGGTTTTTCCACGGTGGCAGCGCGCTGATCGAGCGCGCGGTTCCCCCGATGGAGGAAGTCAGCATCCGGCGGGTGGAGCTCTCGCCCGGCGAGTTCAAGGTCACCATCCGCAATACTGGCCCGCTCCCCCTCAATATCGCTCTAGTCACGGTGGACGAAGCGATCTGGAAAGCGGAGTTCAACCCTGGCCGCCACTTGGAAAGGTTGCAGGAGGCGACGGTGCGCATTCCGTTCGACTGGGTCGAAGGTGATCCCTACAAAGTCACGTTCTTCACCACCACTGGGCTCTCTTTTGAAAAAGAAATCGCGGTAGCCACGGAGACGCCAAAAGCGAGCGCGCGCATGCTCTGGATATTTACGGCAATGGGTATTTACGTTGGGATCCTGCCAGTGGTCTTCGGGATATTGTGGCTGCCGTTTCTGCGGCAACTCGGCGCCCACTGGATCAATTTTTTCCTCAGCCTCACGCTCGGCTTGCTCGTCTTCCTCGGCGTGGACGCGGGCCACGAGGCGCTCGAAGCCGCAGGCAAGCTGCCCGCCGTCTTCTCCGGAGTGGCATTTGCCGCGATTGGGTTTCTGCTGGCGTTCCTGACTATCACGGCGGTGGATCGAGCTGTGCGAGCGCGTGTCTCTCAGCGAGGCGGAGACACCGCACTTGTGTTGGCCTATATGGTCGCTTTCGGCATCGGCATCCATAATCTCGGCGAAGGCCTCGCCATCGGTGGTGCCTATGCCGTGGGCCAAATCGCACTGGGGGCAATGCTGCTGCTCGGCTTTACCATTCACAACACGACCGAAGGGCTGGCCATCGTCGCCCCGTTGACCCGCTCGAAGGTGAAGCTTTTCCATCTTGCCGTGCTCGGCCTGCTCGGTGGCGGACCTGCAATTTTGGGCTGCTGGGTAGGCGGCTTCGCTTATTCGGACCTCTGGGCTGTCTTTTTCCTTGCCGTTGGGGCGGGTGCGATTTTCCAAGTCGTCTGGAAAATCGGCCAACAGATGATGCAGACAGTCGAAGGCAGTTTATTCCATTTCGGCAACGCTACCGGCTTCCTCGCCGGCATGCTGCTCATGTACGGCACGGCGTTGCTAATCAGCACATGACCGACCAAACCAAAGACAACTTCCTATGCCGCAGATAATCAAAAAACACGGAACCAAAATGTTCGCCATCGGACTCATCGCGGGTCTGCTCGTGTTCGCCGTCATGGCGTTCAATGCGGAGCATCCCAGAGACGGCGCGACGGCGCGTGAGATGGTCTTGATCACCAAAGACATCTCTTTTCACCTACCCAGCCAACCCGATAATCCGAATCCATCCCTCCATTTGAAAAAGGGCGAAACCGTGAAACTGACTCTTCTCAACCAGGAGCCCGGCAAAGTGCTGCACTGTTTCACGCTGGGCGGCCTTGGCGTTAAGACCTCGC
>DASQUN010000328.1:0-5723 GCA_035641275.1 Candidatus Udaeobacter sp.
ACTTCCGCAAGCTCCTTGGGATCTTGAAGCTTGAGCTTATGACTCCGGACGTACTTCGCCATCAGCGTTCCATCGACCAAATAGGAAGTTCGCAACTCATATTTTTCCATTACGCTCTGTGCTTCCTTGGTCACCATGAACGCGACGAACAGTTTGGCCGAATTCGGATGGGCTGAATTTTTCGGAACCGCCAGCTGGTAGTAGGAAGAAGTCGGAGGCGAAGATCCGGGCAGGCCCACCAGTGGCGCGCCCTTGGCTTGCCATTTCCACATCGTCTCCAAAGCGGCGCCGGTGCTTCCCATGATCGGGAACTCGCCGCTGACGATACGCTCCTCTTCGCCTTGGCGCAGGCGACCGCCGGCCAGCGGCGCAAGCTTGCGCGCGTAGCCCAATACCTTGTCCTTCCCCCAGAGCGGCGACAATCGAACCAGCCAATGGATATACGCGGGGATCGCCAGTTTTCCCGCCCACAGTTGGGATAGCACTGGATCAACCAGGTCTTCGTAGCCCCTCGGTGCCTTATCTTTTGGAATCGAATTGGAATTATAAATGATGCCATGAAATGAGGCGTAAACCAGTAAAGTTTCCCGTGGAAAAATCTCCATCTCCTTGGTCACCCAAGGAAATATTCCCGACCAATTGACCTTCTCCAGCGCTTTCTCCTGATGCATGTCCGCCATGGTGCCGTCCGATCCAAGATACAGGTCGCTCGACGACTTCGCTCCGGCTTTGAGTTCGGTCAAAATGCGCGCGGCCACTTGCGGAAAGCTGGGGCCGGAAGCCAGATTGACCTTCGACTTGAGACCAAACTTCTTGTTAAAGGCTGTCTCCAGCTCGGCAAACGCCTTTTTTCCGCCGAACGTCGACGCGCTCGCTAACAGGGTGACTTCGGCTTCCTTCTTTGCTCCTGCCACGAGTTGCTCGAGAGTTTCTTCGGCCGCTACCGCTGGATGAGCGGTGAGGACGATCGCCTGGAGACACCAAGCGACAAAGGCGATCAAAGAAAGCATAACATCTCCTTATGCGTGTTAGGTGAGAGCCGCGACGGCGTCCCTGCTGGAATCGAAGGTAATCGGCTTATTGGCCGCGGAATCTCTGATCACTCCGAAAGGATCTCGCCCTTGGCGCACGGCATCGATCGACTCTCTGACCATCCGGCGCAGCATGATGATGCCCTGGTCGGACGACGCCAGATGTTCTTGGGTTCGATCGGCAATGGCGCCTTGGCTTTCTTGCGCGACGCGGTCTTGTTCATGCGTGTGAAGATTCCACCAGCCGTCCTGAACTCGTTCATAGACGCCCGGCTGGCTCTTCTTGAATCCCTGGGTTTGCAATGCGACCCGCTCCGTCGGTTGACCATCTATGTGCGGATAGAAATCGATCCAATAGGTGTTCGTCTTGAAATCATCCACCGGGACACGAAAACGAATGACTTGACGCGGCCTCTCGCCCACGCGCGCCGCCGAATGGCGGATATGCGATGGGAATAGGAAGTGCGATATTCGCGGTTTCGAAACGCCTTCAATCCAGGTCGTTTCCTTGATTCCGAACCGGCTCGGCTCCCACTGGATCCGTGGCCGCTTCATCGCCATGTTCGGATAACCGGCGGCATGTAGGGCGATCGAATGCGCCCCGTCGGCTGAATTCTCGGCGCGCTGGAGCCAGTTACAGAACTCTTCACCGCCGCCAACCACCCGGCAGCCATCCTCTCGAACCAGCAAGTCATAATTGGGAAGCAATGGCGCCGGCATCGGCCCGATGTACGCGAAGACGAGTCCCCCCGCATCCTGGGCGTGGTACGCCGGATGCTGGATCCGCTCCCGGAACGTGCTATCTTCGGGCTCCGCCGGTTGTTCCAAACATTTGCCGCGCCGGTCATACAGCCAACCATGATAACAGCATCTGATGCCGCCGTTCTCGACCCGACCATATTCTAACGATGTGCCTCGGTGAGAGCAGTGGAGTCCTAAAAGGCCCAGGTCTCCTCGACCATCGCGAAAGAGTACGAAATCCTCGCCGAGGAGCGTGACCTTTGCCGGCGGGCCCTTCTGCTTCAATTCATCGGTGAAGCCAACTGGCCACCAGTAACGCCGGAGCATTTCACCGGCGGGTGTGCCGGGGCCGACTCGGGTCAGCATTTCGTTTTCTTCATTTGACAGCATGGTATCTTTCCTGTCGTGATCGAGCCAATTTTCAGGCCGATCAAAAAAGTCCCAGATGCAAGGCGCTCGATCGAAGCGCAACGAAGCAGGTGGGCTTTTTCATCGGCCTGTTATTGCTTCAGCATTCTCGTTAGCTCCTCCTTGAACTGTAAACCACTTTCCTCACCCTGGAGGTAATAGGCGATGGAATCCTTCGGCGCTTGCAGCTTGATGGGATTTTCACGAAGGTACTTTGCCATCCTCGTGCCCTCCACGAGGTGGGAGGATCGAAAGTCGAGTCTATCGATAATACTTTGAGCCTCTTTCGAGGCCATGAAACCGACGAATAACTTCGCGAGGTTCGGATGGGCCGAATTTTTTGGCACGCCCAGCTGGAAATAGGACGGTAGCACCGGGGTTGAGCCGATGACCGCCATCAACGGCGCGCCCTTGGCTTGCCACTGCCACATCTGCTCGACGGCTCCGCCCATGTTTGCCGCGATCGGAAACTCACCGCTGACCACCCGCTCCTCTTCGCTGTAGCGGAGCCGTCCGCCACTCAGAGCGACCAGCTTGCGGGTAAAATCCTTGACTTTTTCTTCGCTCCAAATCATCGACAACTCGGCGAGCCACGAGACATAAGGCGGTATGGCGAGTTTCCCGGCCCAGGTAGGGGCCAAGCGGGGATCCACCAAGTCCTCGTAGGTTTTCGGCACTTTTTCCTTGGGAATGAGAGTGGAGTTGTAAATCATGCCGCGCAACGATGTGAAAATAAGTACGCCTTCTTCCGGAAAAATCTCCATCGGCTTTGTGATCCACGGAAAAATGCCGGACCAATTGACCCGCTCCAACGCTTTCTCCTTGTGCAGCAAAGACAGGTGAGATTGGGAGCCGTGGTAGATGTCGGTGGACGACTTGTTGCCGCTTTTTAGCTCCGTAATGACCCGTGCGGCCATCGCATTCATCTCGGGTCCGGCGGCGAATCGGATCCGGGCGTTGAGGCCGAATTTCTTGTTGAACGCCGCCTCGAGCGCGGCAAGGGTTTTCATACCCCCGAAGGTCTGGGCGCCGGCAATGAAAGTAAACTCGGATTCTTTCTTAGCGCCGGCGATTAATTGATCAAGTGTCTCCGCAGCCGCGATGGGATACGCCGATCCGAGCGAGATCGAGAGAGCCACGAAAATGAACCGCTCACAGCCTTTCATCAAATTCTCCTAACAAATTGCTGAAAATTCCGACCGGCCAAAAACGTCTCAGAGGTGAGCGCGCGAAAAATCGACAAGGTAGGGGCACGGCATGCCGTGCTCCTACAAATACGTTGGCGCCACGCGGCGAGCACAACGAAGCGTATGAGCGTTTTTCACCGTTCTGTTAATCGAGCACGTCTTCATGGGGAATAAGCCGAATCATTTCGTTCTTTGCCGGGTCTCTAATCACGCCCAGCGGGTCGAGGCCCTTTTGCACGGCTTCGATAGACTCCTTGTACAGACGGCGCAAAAGAATGACGCCTCTATCGGTGTAGGCCAGATGTTCTGTTGTCCGGTCGTAGATCGTGCCCTGGCTTTCTTGGGCGACCCGATCCTGGTCCCCGCGAGCGAACCAGCCGATGGAATCATCCCATCTGTAGACTCCAAACTCAGTCTCACGAAGGCCTTCTTCTGATTCGTCTTTCATGATATTGGCAACGGGCTTGCCGTTGACGACAGCGCCGAATTCAACCGTGAAGTGCATGGTGTGTGTGTCATCAATCGGCACTCGCCAGCGCATCACCTCGCCGGCGCTGCTCGCTTGGTGCTCGGTCGGATGGCCCTCCTCGACGTTGCCGGTCTTATTCATCGTCGGCATGACGAAAAAATTGACATGAGCGTATCTTTTCCGGTCCGCTACGCTCCGGGTGTAGGTGTTTAGAATGCCAAGCTCAAAAGCCTGCGGATTGATTTCGCCGTCATCCCACGTCGGGGTCTTTGCGGTTCGGTGCAGCCACTTCAGGTGATTCTGGTCGACGGAGTTCTCGATCATCTGAAAAAAATTGCAGTTCACGGTTCTGCCTCGCCGCGCTCGCACGCCGTCTTGGCGAACCAGCACATCGTATCTGGGCAAAAGCGGCGCGGGCGCGGGCCCGAGGTAGGCAAAGATAACCCCACCGAGCTCTTGAGTTTTATAGGCGGGGTGGCGAACCCGTTCCTTGAACGTGCTGTCGGCCGGCTCACCGGGCTGTTCCAAAACGCGCCCTTCGATGTCGTATAGCCAACCGTGGTAGCAGCAGCGCAGGCCGCCGTCCTCAACATGACCAAATTCGAGAGATGTTCCACGATGCGAGCAGCGTAGTGCAAGAAGACCGAACCGGCCTTGATCGTCGCGAAATAAGACGAGATCTTCGCCCAGAATCCTTCGTCGAATCGGTCGTCGCTTTACTTCTTTTTCGAACGCGATCGGATGCCAGTAACGGCGCAGCATTTCGCCCGCCGGGCTGCCAGGTCCCACGCGGGTGAAAAACTCGTTTTCTTCCTTGGTTAACATTTGTTTGCTCCTACACCATTAGTGCCAAGACAGGCCGCGCTTCGATTTCACGCCCGGTTTGCGGGAGAGCGAGGGTGAGGGTAAAAATTTGCGCGCACCACCCTCACCTCTATCCTTTCCCTCCAAAAGGAGGGCGAGGAGGTTATTTGGAGTGCTCGTGCCATTACGTAGAAAAATGTTTACTGGAGGTGACCATTTATGGATTGGGCCTCCTTAGACAACATGGAACTTGACTACGGATCATAATCCCATTCCCTTTCATTGCCCCACTGGCTCCTCACGATACAGCTCAAGAGCTTTCAAGGCCGGCGTATCGCTCATTGAGAAGAGGATGGCGTCTTCCGATTGAGCGCGATTCAGGTGGCGATGCGGATACCAAAGCGGCACGACGAAGGAGTCTCCGGCTTCCCAATCAAACCTCTGGTCACCGACGTAGCTCGACCCGCTACCGCGAAAGGCGTGGTAGATGGCTGTGCTCGTATGCCGATGCGGCTCGGTTTCTTGGCCTGGTCGCAGAAGCTTAAGAGCGCACTGGATGGTTGGCATCGTGGGCCCGCCTGTCATGGGCTTGCAAAATTCCAAAACGTATCCGTCAAATCGATCCGGAGCAGCTGTTTCAACCAGGGCTCGCAGGTTTCGCTGGGCATCGGACCACTTGTAGTGAAAGAAATCTGCTGCTGGGGCGCTGCTGGATCGAGCCGAGACATAGAAAGGGGCCACCTCGTCGCTGGTTTTCTCGATCGGTTGCGCGTCCTTGGGGTATGGCTCAAAAAGAAGCTGCTGCAGAGACTGGACCAGCGGGATATCGAGCCCATCGAGCCAAATGATCGGTTTTCCTGAGTCGTTTGTGTGATCGTGCCAGGTCAGCTGAGGCGTCAAGATAAGATCGCCTTCCTCCATCACGCACTTCTGACCGTTGACCGTGGTATAGGCGCCGCTCCCTTTTAGGATGAAGCGGAAAGCGGCGGCAGTGTGCCGGTGCGGCCGGGCGTGCTCCCCGGCCTTCACGTACTGAAAAGAAAATTGAATCGTGTGCGTGGTGGCCTGCCGGTCCTTCAACGC
>DASQUN010000329.1:0-5738 GCA_035641275.1 Candidatus Udaeobacter sp.
AACCAGGGTTTCGAATATTCTTTATAAGGATCGACAATAAATCCAGGATAGGGCGCAAAATGATCTGCGGTCCACTCCCAAACATTGCCGATCATCTGGCGGCAGCCGAAGGCGCTATCCCCGGCGGGATAAGCGCTGACACTTACAGGACCGAGATTGCGCCAATCCAGGTTGGCTCGTTCGCTGGTGGATGGATCGTTGCCCCACGGAAAATACCTCCGGCGTTCACTCAACCCACGGCTATGATCGGAAGGCTCTGCGGAAGCGGCCACTTCCCATTCCGCCTCCGTCGGCAATCGTCGTCCGCTCCAGTTGCAGTAAGCCTCGGCTTCGTACCAGCTTACGTGAACCACGGGAAAGTGTTCGTTTAGCATAACGTACTGGTCGAAAACATGGTGGCACCACCGGCCGTTTGCTTCACGGTGCCAGTACGTCGGATGATCCCGTTTCCCTTCTTGATGGACCCGGTCCAAATTCCTGCCAGGGGATGTATTAAAAAACTTAGCGAACGAGCTCTCTAGCTGGGGTGCGCCTCCCGATGCCAACCAGCGCCAACCGTCGTCGCTCCAAAATTGCGGCTTGCGGTAACCGCCAGCCTCAATGAAGGCGAGAAAGTCCCCGTTGGTCACAGGTGCCCGCGCGATTCGGAACGGCTTGATCTCCACCGAATGCGCCCACTTTTCGTTGTCGAAGACGAAGGGGAAATCCGGAGTTGCGCCGATCAGAAAATTCCCGCCGGGAATCTCAACATCGCCCAGCGAAGAACTGTCAGGCTGAAAGTCAGCCGCCGTCGTGGTCTCCAGATCCCTGAAGCGCGGTGCGGGATAGCCGAGATTTTGTCGGGTATAGGCGAGCGCTTCCGCATGCATTCCCTCATGGAAGGCGGCCAAAAGATAAAAATAGGATTCCTCCGGCGACAAATGACGTGTGGAATCGAGCGCATCAACCGCATGGCAGAGAACCGCTTCCATGTAGCGTAAACAAGCGTCCCGCGGCGGTAAGAGAAGTTCCCAGCGTGTGTCATGAGCCACGTCGGTGGAATTGTAGAGCCGATCGCCGTTTTCGATCAGTGGCTTTTGTTTGCGCAAATGGCGCAGCACCCAAAATTCCTGAAACCAGGCGATGTGACCGATTTCCCACAGCGGAGGATTGACGGTCGCTAGACGGGGTCCGATCATCTGCTGGTCATCAAGATCGGCGACGAGATCCAGCGTACGGGCGCGAAAATCGCGCATGATCGCGATCAAATCTTCCGCGCTGATTGCGGATCGGATATCTTGTCGCGCGGTTAAACCGATGGCGAACTCCTCATGATCTTTGAACTACGCAGGCGAGACTTTGTGAAGATGCTTTGTGCGACCGATCACTCCTTGAGCGTTCGTTTTTATAAAATTGTCCTGTATCGCAAAACATCAAGCGTGGCAATGCGCCATAGAGTCAATCTAACACCTTCTGCATTAAATCTCGCCAGGGCTGAATCTCGCGCGCCCAGTTTTGCCGCCGGTGGTCCCGGATGTAGTCGTAGGCGGCTTTCAAGCAACGGCGTTCCTTGGCTGACAATCGCGGCGGTCTTTTGCTTGTTTTGCATCGTTGGAGCGCTTCACAGAAGTGCCGAATGATGCGCCAGTGAGCAAGACTGCCGCTCCCGAAGTGCTCTCTAATGATCTTCACCCAACTCGCTTCCGGGTCGTAGGCTGAAGGATCATCGGCGTAGTCAAAGCAGGTGGCCAGAGGAATCAAACTTAGCTCCTCTTGCAGCAGCGGATTGTTGAGGTAACCGTAGACAGCTTCGGGCAGACGCGAGTCCCGCCCTTGCAGCGGTCCGATGTGAAGCTCGTCCCTCATCGAAAGATCATTGACCGGATAGTTGTCCCACAGGATCAGCTTGTGTTTGATCTGTTTGGCAATCCTGCGCACATGCGCAAGTCCAAGTTTCTTCGACACGACCGAGGGGCCGGTCCAGAAACAGGCGACATGGTCTGGTAGATATTCCGCGAGCGTATGGAGGAAGTCGGGTTCAAAAGTGCCGAAGGTTCGTGCAAGTAACGGATCGGGCGTGTAGTAAGAAGGGCAGAGCCACCATTCGACATTTTTCCAGATGCCGGGCTGGCGTTCGTGAATCATTCGTAACCAGGTTCCTTGAGCCCGCGCCAGGCTGTTGGCAAAGTTCTTGCGGTCAATTTCATGCTCCAGACGAGAGGGTATGTCGTCAAATAAGACCGCGAATGTTCGCACGCCGGCATGGTAGAAACGCTGACTTTTGGCCAGGAGAATCTGGATCGGTCTCCGATCGGAAAAGCAAAGCCCCTTACCCGGATGAAACCCGTAAACGAAATCAATTCTTCGGGTCTGCGCATGTCGGATCACCTGCAAAAGCGTTTGCCATTGCTTGGACGGATAAGGCTCGGTCCAACGAGCGCGATGATAGGGATCATCCTTAGGGGCATAAAGATAAGTATTGACGCCTTTATCGGCGCCGAACTCCAGTAATCTGTTGCGATGCGACATGCTCCAGAGCGGGCCAAAAAAGCCTTCGACGATGCCGCGGCGTTCAAACGTGCGGGATGTAGTCATTGGATTCATAATCTGGCACAGGGGTTCGAATCTAACAAGTTTCGCTTGCTAAGATGAGTTTCTTTGGTAGGATTTTTATAGGTTTTTGATCAGCTATGATGGGTCATCGGCGCCGCTTCCTCTGCTATTTCCCAGTAACATTTGTGATTTTGCTCTTCACTGGCTCGCAACCAAAGGCAGCCGATGCGAAGAATCTGACAGAGATGATACGGGTACCCGCAGGATGGTTTCTTATGGGCGCTAACGAGGGGCCCGAAGATGAGCGACCGCAGCACAAAGTGGAACTCGCCGAGTTCTTCATCGACAGAACGCCGGTTACCAACGCGCAGTTCGCTCAATTTCTTCACAGCGCCGGAAGCAAGGGTGCCGACGGCGGACGGTGGTACGACACGGAAGATCACGATGCTCGCATTCACCGACGCGACGGAAACTGGTGGGCCGACACCGGCTACGAAAATCATCCAGCGGTGGAGGCGTCTTGGTTCGGTGCGGTCGCGTATTGCGCATGGGCGGGCAAGCGCCTGCCGAACGAGGCGGAATGGGAGAAAGCGGCCCGCGGCCGAGACGGTCGGAAATATCCGTGGGGTCATGGTCCGCCAGATCGTTTTCGCGCTCACTTCGCCGCCGGTTGGAACCAAACCCGACCTGTCGGCAGCTTTCCAAAAGGCGCGAGCCCTTACGGGATCCAGGACATGGCGGGCAACATATGGCAATGGGTGAGCAGCGCCTACGTTCCTTATCCATACCTGGCTGATGACGGCAGGGAAGACTTAACATCGCGCCGGGATCGCGGCACAAGAGGCGGCGGTCATGATTCCCCGGCCGCGGAACTATCTACCACCCACAGAGGACGTCACGTGTCGCGTAACTTTCGTTCAGGGCACCACAACATCGGGTTTCGTTGCGCCCGCTAACCATGGTTCACCATACCGGACACTAACGAATGCCAGTTCATCTTTTAATTGAGGGCGTTATCATCGGATTTGTGGTTGCTGTTCCGGTCGGCCCGTTGGGATTGCTGTGTATCAATCGGGCGTTATCCCTGGGGCCGCTGAGCGGTTTTGTTTCGGGATTAGGCGTTGCCACGGCGGATGCATTAGCAGCCGGGATCGCGGCACTGGGAATCTCGCTGATCTCGACTTTTTTGCTCGACCACCAGCTGCTCCTCCGCTTAATCGGAGGCCTATTCCTCTGTTATCTGGGGATCAAAATCTACCGAACCACGCCAAGCGATCAGCCGCCGCCGCCATGCGATGTCAACGGCTTATTGGGCGCCTACGTGACCACGTTCCTGCTGACGTTTTCTAATCCGGTGACGATTCTTTCGTTTATTGCGATTTATGCGGGCTGGGGCGTCGAGAGTTTGAGCGGCCATTACTTCGCTGCGGCCGTGCTAACGCTCGGCGTCTTTATCGGATCCACACTGTGGTGGATCGCAATGTTCTTGAGCCTGACGGCCTACCGTGACCGGTTCAACCTGCAACTTCTAATTTGGATCCATAAGATATCCGGAGCCGTGATCGCCGCCTTCGGATTTATCGTTCTTTTGAGCCTTTCACCCCTAAAAGCGAAGCTGGGGATTCAGTTCTGATGACAGCAGATCGACCAGTGACGTTTACCACCAGCGCGGGTGGAATTGCGACTTCGGTAAATATTGGGCTCGCGATCGGTTACACGGCCATCCATTTATATCAGTTCTTTGTCTTGCCGCTGTTCCTGCTGCCAATCGATGTTCGATGCGCATGGACGCTCGTTCCCCTGGCTCTTCTAAACAATCCCTTTTGGAGTCTCATCCACGAAGCGATTCATGATCTTTTTGATCCCCGGCGCAAGTTCAACTTGATTTTCGGTAGGCTCCTTTCCATCATGTTCGGTTCACCATTTCGGATTCTCCGCCTGAGTCATCTTTTGCATCACAAATTGAACCGAACGCCCCTCGAAGCCACGGAGGTTTACGAAAGAGGCGGACGCTCGGTTTTCGTCGTCGCATGCGGTTATTACTTCCAAATTTTGGGAGGGCTTTACGTAGCGGAGTTCCTGAGCACGCTGCCCTTCTTTTTACCGCGACGTTGGATTCGGTATCTAAAGGACCGGTTTACTAAAACAGAGAGCGTGACGGGGATTCTGATGCAGAACTGGACACAGGACGAAGCCATACGAGAGAATCGCATTGATGGATTTTTCATCCTCGCGTGGTTTGGCCTGGCGCTGATTTGTTACGGCAGTTATTGGCCGTTGCTGCTGGCTGTCATGATAGCTCGAGCGTTCTTGATCTCGTTTCTCGACAACGTCTATCACTACCGAACGCCGGTCAACGATATTTTTTTCGCCAGCAATCTCCGGCTTCCCAAAGTGCTGGCTACCAGCCTGCTTAATTTCAACTTCCATGGCATCCATCACAAAAAACCCGCCATCCCGTGGATTTATTTGCCGCGCGCTTTTCGTCAAGAACGACAGACCTTTCACGGTAACTATTTTACAGCGGCGGCGCGCCAGCTGCGCGGGCCTGTGGCGCTGCAAGATCTGCCCGGGGCTCGCTGAGCGGGCGCCACCCGTTTGCGGCTTCAAGCCTTTTTTTTGAAAAGGAGAAGTGAGAACCAATCGTTACGGTCGGTGAAGTGCTCGATCGGAGTCAAGTCGAAGAAGACCAGTTGCTGTTGCAAGCGCACGGGATCGAATTTGCGGCTGATCTCGACAAGTATTCTGGCGTCTTCATCCCACCAGAACGAGGCGCCGAAAGAAGGAAAGCGAATCTCGTGGGCAGCGGTGGAAACGGCGTACATCTCGATCTGGGCGCACTCGGGGTTGTACGAGGATTGGTAGCGCATCTTGCCCAAATCGAAATTGCTTCCGGTGACACGGTTGATGTTAAAAAAAACGTTGAGGATGAACTGGGCGGTCAATCCCTGAGAGTCGGCATAAGCCGGTTCCAGGACGCGCGTATCTTTCACCCGGTCTGCTCCCAAGAGCAAATAATCGTTCGGTCCCATGGCCATTGATAACAAACTGAAGAATCGCACGAAGGCTGAAGGGCTGAAGTTGCCGATCGTGCTACCGAGGAAGACGAAAAGGGTGGGCAGATTCCTGTCGATGCTGGAGAAGCCTTCTTCGTAGCGCGCATGCAAACCGTGAAAATGGAGTTGCGGAAGGTTCCGCTGCACGTG
>DASQUN010000330.1:0-2954 GCA_035641275.1 Candidatus Udaeobacter sp.
CTTGTAGAGGTGGTTTGCGGAAACCAAGCTTCCAGCCCCGGGCATGTTTTCGACGATGAAACTTGGATTTCCCGGGATGTGCTTGCCCATATGCCGAGCCAACACACGGGCATAAAAATCGTAGCCGCCGCCGGGCGCGTACCCGACCACGATGCGAACGGCCTTGCCTTTGTAAAAATCATCAGTCGCTGCATGCGCGCCACTCACGACCATGAACAGCCATGCGACGGTTGCGATAAGGGACGATCGCTCTGCCACCATAGCTCCTCCTTCTCTTTAGGCGCTTTTCGCGCCTTGCTGCACGCCTATTGCGAGGGACACTGCGCGAGGTCCACGCCAATACGATCGCCCGGCTGGACCATTCCGTTGGAGATGTGGAATCAAAGCGTTGACGGGATTGCGAGGACCCGGCCGAAGTTAATTGCACGCACGCAAAATAGGGCAACTTAACGATAGGCGTCAAGCGAAAAGAAATCAGGGTAGTGGTTCAGTTTCGCAGAAATTTGTAGGGGCGACCCCCCGCGGTCGCCCAAGACACCGGGCAGGCACAGAGGCCTACCCCTACAACGACACGTTGCGCAAATACAAAGTGAACCGCTACCGAAATCAGGGTGATGTATCAATGTGTGTGTAAGTTGGGTGGCGGGAGAATTGGAATAAGGGGCTAGGGTCGAGTCGATCGATCACGTACGCATCAAAATCATTTTTCGATGCGGAATCCCGGCTTCCTCAAAGACCCGGCCGGCGCATTGAAAGCCGAGGATTTCATAAAAGCCGATCACCGGGACTTGCGCGTGAAGATAAATCGTCTGCGCCCTCCGCCTCCGCGCGGTTGCGACGGCCCGCTTGAGCAACTCCTTTCCGACACCCCTTCCCCGATAACCTTTTAGCACCGCCATCCGTCCGATCTTCGCCCTTCCATGGCGCATCACGATTCTTGCCGTGCCGACGGCTTTTCCTGCGGCAAAAGCCAAAAAGTGGAGCGCGCGGTCATCGTCGCGATCCATTTCAATCTCTTTAGGCACTCCCTGTTCTCTTACGAACACCCGCATGCGAATACCGAAAGCCTTCTCCCGCTCTTTTTTAGAGTAAGCCCGTCTGACTCGAAGATTCGCGTTCACAGTCTCTACTTCTTGACGATTCTCATCCATTCGGCAAGACGAAAAAAACTAAAGAACAAACGTCCCTTGCTCGCCGAGCCAGTCCAGAGTAGTCTCATGGCTATTTTTAAGCTATGGCTCCTTTAAAGCGGATTGTGGCGGCGTCCACCGTGTTGCTCGTGGTGTTGGTGCTCGAGGCTTATTCCAGCAATACGGCAGACCCTCAACGTGCGCCATCGATTCCAATTCATATCCAGCGCGGCAATCGGGTTGAGGAACATTACAACGTCTATACTAAACGTCTCCAAGGCTACTTTGAATCGCTATCGGCTGTACTGAGAGCGAAGGCACCCGATCTGCTGCCGCTGCTCGAACCTCCCAAACCGCTGCAGCACGGCTACCAGATTCTGCCCAAAATAACGTTCGCAGCGCTGCCGGCGGAGGCGCCTTCGCATGCCCGATCCGCTTGGTACAGCTGGCCGTGGACGGATGAACTCATTGACAGGGCGTTAATGGAAATCCTCCACTCTGCGGCCGAGCTCAATCGCGCGACGACCTTCAGTTTACTTAACAGAAGAAGGGTCTATGAAAAGCTCGCGGGCAGCTATCGGCAAATTCGCGAGCGCCAGCAAAACATCGACGCGCACATTCAATACAATCGCCTATGGCAGGCGGCGATTGCGAGCGATCGCGCCGGTTACGATCGACAAACAATTCTGTACAATGAGGTGCTTGAGCATCAGGCCCTTCTCGATGCGTTGAAGCCGGCCGCTGCCAGCGCCTGGAACAGAAGGCTTAGCGGAATCAGCCGGATCGATGTTCGGCAAAATCTCACCGAGATGGAAATCAGCTTAAGGCAGCGCGAGCAGCTGCTCGCGCGCGCCATTCACGCCGCAACCCGGCGTAACAGCACGCCCGCATTTGTTCGCGTCGAACATCGTGCTCCCGGCCTTTGGGTCCTCCACGTGCCCTTCTTCACGGATATAGACGATCAGGATTATGTCGAGTCGTTGAAGGAGACGATAGAAAAAATCTGGCGTCTCCGCGACGGCGACGATGAATTTCATGTCGAGCTTGCGATCTCCTACGTTCCCGCCGCCCAACTGTACGCGGAGAGCCAGCCTCCGAAGAAAGGCGATAGGATCAACGCCCATGGGCATGTGACTCTATTTCCGCGCGACGGCGCCATCCTCACCACCGGCGCGCTCACGACTCATGTTTCCGACCGAGCCATCATCTTGGGTCCGCATGACATCGCGCCGCGCGTGCTGGCGCACGAGTTTGGCCATATTCTGGGCTTGAGGGATAGCTATATTCGCGGTTACAAAGATCTCGGCAAAAACGGTTTTCAGGTGATGGAAGTCGTTGCGGAACCCAACGACATCATGGGCGCACCCGGTACCGGCCTTGTCCTACGCAGCCATTTTGAGATGATTTTAGAACGTTCCGCGGATGGGAAATCGGCGAGACTTAGCTCGCAATAGACGCAGTGGCGAACTTCGAAATATAGATGTTTCCGAATGACCAGTTCGACGGATCAGAGAATTGGACCCTTAGCCGCCATTCTAAGATCCGTCGAACTCTCTCGCGATCAAAAAGATTCTAACGTGCTCCCGTCTCTACTCCCGCCCTCGCGAAGCAGCGACGATTGCAACAATAACTACCGCTAACAGACCTAGACCCACGAGCATTGCAACCCCGGGATCCATACCGAAGGCCCCGCCCGATGGACCCGAAGGACCTGGAGCGCCTTGCGGACCGGGTGCCCCGGCAGGTCCTTCAGGACCTGGTCTTCCTCTTTCTCCCTCACGACCTTGTGGACTGCGTTGCGCCTGTTCGCCTTTTTCTCCTTGC
>DASQUN010000331.1:0-3994 GCA_035641275.1 Candidatus Udaeobacter sp.
TCTTCGGATCGTCGGAATTCGTGCCAAATGTCCACATGGTCGAGTTCGGCTCCACCGGTAACGGCAAGAGCTTCCAGCTCCTGCCGAAGTCTTCGGTTTGCGCGATCGCGCCCGACGATCCCGGCGTAAAATCACCGAAGCTCAACAAGATTCTTTTCGAGTTTCCGGGATCCACCGCTATACCGCGTAGATAGTTTTCCTGGCGCGGATATTCCCACGGCAGGCATTTCTGCATCTCGCGCGCCTCCCAGTTTGCGCCGTTATCGGTGCTCGCGTAGATCTCGCGATTGGCCACGATAAATACCGTCCGGGGCGGGCCCGCGGTCACGGCAACATTATGAATGTCGCGGCGTCCGGTAACTTCTACGATGCTCCATGTGTCGCCGCCGTCGCTGCTGTGACGCGCGCCGTCTACCTCAAGACTCACCCAGATGTTTTTCGGTTCCACCGGATCGACGGCGATCCCCGTGACCCTCGGCGTGCCAACAGCCTCGCACTCCGCCGCGACTTCAACCGGCCGCTTCTCCCAAGTCCGCCCGCCGTCTTCCGAACGAAAGATCATCGCCGGCGTCGGTGTGCCGGTTCCGGCAAACACAATGTCCGGATTCCGCGGATCGAACGCTATCGCCCAAAGATAATGGGAATTGAGCGCCGAGTCGATGTACTGCCAGTTCGCTCCCGCATCCTCGCTGCGATAGATTCCTCTTTCCGTACCGGCAAAGAGGATCTTGTGTTGTTTTGGATGCATCGCGATACAACGGACGGAGGCTTCGTAGGCAAATCCCCGGCGCGGTCCAATACGCGCCCAGGTTTTGCCATCGTCCTCGCTACGCATGATGCTCTGACCAATCGTCCCGACGACAATCGTTACATCTTTCATCGCATCTCCTTAACCTTGACCCATTCGAACGACCTGACTCCGTCTAGGACCTGGAACTAAAAGTATGCCACCTATGACAGTAGCTCAAGCAGGCCAAATCCCCCTTGATCCCCCTTTGCAAAAGGGGGAATTTTCTCTAGCAGTGGTTTAACCCCTCTTTCGAAAAGAGGGGAAGGGAAGATTTTTTGGTCTGACGAGGCAGCGATGTTCAACGAAATTTCCCTATCTAGACATTCACCCGATGCATATCCCTCGTGCGCGGACCTGCCGCAGCTCCAGGCGCAAACAGCACGTTTAATTTGCCGAGATCCTCTTTGCTCAGTTGGATATCGATGGCCTTGAGATTTTCCTCAAGGTGCACGCGTGTCTTACTGCTCGGGATCGGGATGATATCCTCACCCTGGGCCATGAGCCAGGCCAACGCCAGTTGCGCCGGCGCCGCCGATTTTTCTTTCGCCAAAGCTTCGAATTGGGCCAGGAGTTTCAGATTGTGCTCGATATTGCCGGGTTGGAAGCGCGGATGGTTGCCGCGGTTGTCGCCTTCGGCGAAGTTCGTGGAATCGCGCACTGCCCCAGCGAAAAAACCGCGTCCCAACGGCGAGTAAGCCATGAAACCCATGCCAAACTCCCGGCAGGCCTGAATGTTGCCGCCTTCCGGATCTCGTGACCACAGCGAATACTCCATTTGCAGGGAAACAATTGGATGAACCTTTCGCGCTCGCCGTATGGAATTGGCACTGGCTTCCGATAAACCGATGTACCGGGTCTTGCCCTGCTCGACCAGCCGCGCCATCGCGCCGACGGAATCCTCCACTGGCACTTGGGGGTCAACGCGCGACATGCAAAAAATGTCGAGGCAGTCGATGCCGAGTCGTTTGACGCTCTGCTCGCAGTTTTGCGTCAGATATTCCGGCGAGCTCCCGCTGCGATGCCGGCTGGCGTCGGGCGTCCGCGGGCTGCCCGACTTAGAGTGAATAACGATCCGTTGGCGCCACCCTTTCAACGCCTTGGCGATCAGCTCATGATTGTGGCCGTTGCCATAGCTTGCCGAGGTGTCGATAAAATTAATTCCCAGATCGAACGCGCGGTGCAAGGTTGCGATGGATTCGTTGTCGTCGGCGGCTCCATAGGCGCCCGACATACTCATGCAACCCAGACCCAGCGGCGAAACATTAAAATCCGTCGTGCCGAACTTCCGATATTTCATTGGTGGTTCCTCCCTACGGCTGAATGCGAGCGAGTTCGAGCCGGTGAAATCAGATTTACTCGGGAGGCCGGGTAAGCGTCAAGAGCCGATCACCACTCGCGTGCCCAGACTGTCTCGTGAAAACGTATTACCGAACTTCTTTTTGAAATGGCTTCTTCAACATCCAGTTAACGATCTGTTCGACAGTTTCGGGCTCCTTGCCGAAAAACCCGTGCTGACTGAACGGATCGCAAGGCCCCGATTCGGGTGGGCGCCCACCCGAAACTGAAATCAGCGGATACTTACTAATAAGCCGAGCGGCATCCCCATACGGCGTGACGGCACATTGATCGCTGACGTGATGGACGAAGAGCAGCGGGATTTTTATGGTCGAGAGATCGAACCCGCTCATGCCGGTCCTGGGCTCCGTCGAACGACGGCCGGTCTGACGAAACATCGTTGAAGTCAACACTACGCCGGCGACCTTTGGTCCGAAGCGAGCAGCCAAAGCGGCGGCGGAGATCGTTCCGCGACTTGTGCCGACGAGGAACAGCGTCAGTCCGGGAAACCGTTGGGTCAAGTCGTCGACCATAGCGGAAATGTCCGTGAAATGCTGCTCACCCAGGCGGAACTCATCGCTCATACCCCAGCCGTCTTGCTGGTCCGATGGTGCATCCACGATGACGACAATCACGTCGCGCTTGATAAACTCGCCCCGGCTCCTCACCAAAAAATTGTTCTGACCGAATTTGATCTGACCCTTCTCTTGGCGCAACCGGATCAAGCCGCCGGAACCGGGAAACAATACGGCGATCGCCTGGGGATTCTCTGGAACGCTGGCGATAAAATACGACTGGGTCACACCCGGTCGAGCGGAGAGTGAAAGGATCTCTTGGGCGCTCACCGCGACCGTGAAGCAGCCACCAGGTCGAAAGGAGCACAGCGACTCTTGCCGATGCCTTAGCCAAATACAGCTCGTCCGTCAATGAGATTCGATCCAGCCCTATTTCTTCACCGACTTGTACGCTGCATCGATGTTGACTCCGAGACGGTCCTGGCCCTGCCAGTCGTTATATTCCGGCATCTTCAGTTCCTTCTTAATTTCGTCCAGCGATTTCCCTTGCGCCGCCATTTCGTCGACCCGCTTCATCAGAAGATTACAGAATCCCTCGTATTCGTCGAAGATAATCGTAGTTGTGGGCTGCCCATGGCCGGCGATCACCCCTTCCGGATTGAGCGATTTCATCAGCTTGTAGCTGGCAATGACGTCAGGCAGCACCACCGTCGGGCGCAGATTAATAAACGTGCGCACGTTGGCTGCCGATGACGCGAACAGGACCCGTTCTTTCGGCATCCACACCGCCGTGTCGGCGAAGCTGTGGACATTCTTAAGGTAAATCAGCTCGAAGGTGCGCTCGCCGAGATTGATGGTCATCTTGTCCTTGTACTCGACCTGGGGTGTGATCATTCTGAAGCCCTCCAGAGCCGCACGCATCTCAGGAGATTGCGCCGCAAGGGTTTCGGCGCGTTTGGGGTTGTACTCTTTTCTCATCCCGGCTGCCGCGCCTTCAGCGTTGATCACTGTCGCGGGCGGCGAAAAGATAAAATGGTTACCGGTATGGTCGGCGTGGGTCTCGGTATCGATCAAGAACATGACCGGTTTGTCGGTCACTTTTTTGATCGCCGCCGCCATCCGACGCGAGTCCAACGGGCTGTTGCAGCTGTCGATCATCACGACACCCACCTCGGTGACCACGAAGCTGCATGTCGTCGTACTCTGGTCCGGCGCGAAAGTGTAGATGCCGTCCTTGATCTTATGAAAGCCCGGACCGAGCTCCTGGGCCGAGAGAGAGGAAACCAAACCAACGAAAAACAAACAGACCCAAAGTCTACTCACGATTTTAGCGTGCATGAGAACCTCCTTGAAA
>DASQUN010000332.1:0-4184 GCA_035641275.1 Candidatus Udaeobacter sp.
ATACTCTCCTCTACTCGTCTGACTATCCGCATTGGGATGGAGACTGGCCGCATACGGTTAGAGTCGTTCGCGATAGACCGGACCTCGCTCCGAGCATCAAGCAGAAAATGCTGCACGACAACGTGGTGCGTTTTTATAAACTAGCGCCTTTGGGATAAGCTAAGGGAGACTTAGCTTAAGACAGGCGTAGTCGAAGCACAATTGCAGAGGTTTACCTACTGTCACCAAACCGGGTTTTTCAACGGACTGTAAAGGAGGTTGCATATGCCAAAGATCAAAGGGCTGAGCCATGTGGTGCTCTATGTGAATGACCTCGACAGGATGGCGGCGTTTTACCGGGACGTCGTCGGGCTCGTTAAATACCGTGAGCACCCAGGGCGTATGGTGTTCATGACGGCTGATCCCGATATCGAGGACCACCAGCTCGCTCTGGCCAAGGGACGACAGGGCGAAGCGAAGATTATCGCGCATATCGCCTGGCGGGTAGACACGCCGGCCGACGTCAAAGAATACTACGAGCGGTTTAAGGCGCTGGGAGTACCGATCGACCACTGCGTAAGCCACGCTTACGAGGAGATGGGAAACACCGTCTCGTGCTATTTCCTCGACCCTGAAGGGAACTGCGTTGAGATCTACGCCTTGGTGGCCGAGCGCGACGACCAACGCATCAATCGGCCGCTCGACCTGGATAAGAGCGTAGACGAGATCATCGCCCACGCAAGCGGGCTGCCTCACTCTCAGTCCTAAATCGGTAGCTCCGGAGGATCATCTCAGAAACGCTCACCGCGTTCCTGATACGCGCATTTATCGCGTGGTTGGCATTATCGGCGTGAGAAGGCGTGACGGCTTGCCACGTTCACGGGGAAGCGGATGGCCTGACTCGAAGGATACGGCCATCACGATGATCCGTTACGAGATAGATCAGTCCATCCGGTCCCTGCTGGACGTCGCGGATGCGTTCTTTAAGATCGCCGAGGTAACGTTCTTCACGCACGACCCGGCCGTCCTTTAATGTTAGCCTGACGAGAAGCCCCGGACTGAGTGAACCGATGAGAAGGCTTCCCTTCCAATCCGGAAACGTATCGGCTGTGTAGAAGACCATGCCCGAAGGGGCGATCACTGGATCCCAGTAGTAGACCGGCTGTTCCATGCCTTCTTTCGTCGTGCCTTCGCCGATCTTTGCTCCAGAGTAGTCGATGCCGTACGTGATGACCGGCCAGCCATAATTCTTGCCGGGCTCCGGATGGTTCAGCTCGTCACCACCGCGCGCGCCGTGCTCGACGGTCCAGAGCTGTCCGGTTTGCGGATGGACCGCTGCGCTCTGGATGTTACGATGGCCATACGACCAGATCTCGGGTCGGGCGGTGGAGCGGCCGACAAAAGGATTGTTCTTCGGCACCGAGCCGTCCGGGTTAATGCGGATGATTTTCCCGAGGCCCGAGGAGAGGTCCTGCGCGCGATCGCGGTACGCGAAACGATCGCCTTGCGTCACGAAGAGCGTACCGTCGCGGTCGAACACCAGGCGCGAGCCGAAATGGTTCGGTCCTTCCACCTTCGGTTGTTGTCGATAAATCACCTGGACCTTTTCGAGTCGGTCGTCAGCCAGGCGGCCACGGGCCACCGCCGTCCCCGCGGTCGTGCCCTCGCCTGGCTCTGCGTAGGACAAATAGACTAGGCGGTTCTCGGTGAATCGAGGATCCACGGCCACATCGAGCAGGCCACCCTGTCCGCGGGCCGCAACCTGCGGCACTCCATCGAGCGGCTTCGACAGGCGGCCGTCTCGGTCGACGATGCGGACGCGTCCGGCACGTTCGGTGACCACGATGCGCCCGTCAGGCATGAACTCGAGCGCCCACGGATGCTCGAGCCCTTTGGCAACGGTCTCAGCTCGGGCCACGCCGTTCGAAGGCGCCGGTGTCGGCGATTTCGGTGCCTGAGCCTGAGCGGATAAGGATGCGGCGGACATGATACCAACACCGATTGCGAGTTTTGGCAACTGATTGACGCCGGCACTAAACCCGGCAAGTATGTTTAGTTTCAAGTTCCTCGTAGTCGTGCTCATTATGCTCTCCGTTCATTCAGTAGTTATCTTTTCCGCGACCCGTCGCGGCCGGCGTTAAGCCGCCGAAACGTTTTGACAAAGTTCAACTTCGCCGTCTATTGCAGAACCGCGTCCCAAACACCGGGTTCTTATATACTCTATAACACACTTGCAATAATTTGAGATTAACTCGCCGACTCAACTCATGCATCATAATTTTTCATTTCCCGGCTGAGAGGATTGGCCTGATAACTCTTGACGTACAGTGGACATTGATTATCCTTTTCGTTCCGCACAGATTTCTCGATCGTGTCGCGAAGGCTCCTTTAGGCTGGTGTGAATACAGCCGGAAAATTGTCAGGTGGCTCGCGCACGTCAAGGAAATTTGCGGCATGAAAGATACACAGCATGACAGAATTGAAACTGGATGACAAAGAAGCGCCCCGCCCGCTGACCGGCGCTATCCAGAAGGGCTCGTCTGAAGAAAATTAGTCCACGGGCGCAACGCCCGGGGCTGTTTATTTACGGATGAAGCTGATTGGAGATTTTGAACAAAGTGACAGCTAGCGCATCTCAGCTGCTCGAAGCTCAATAATCTTGCGTTCCCGCGGCCGCGCGAGAGAAGCGGTCGTTCTGACGGCTTTGCGATCGTTGGCCTGCGAGTTGGGCCGCCCATAACAGATCGCCAAATAGACGACAATAACCGCAAACAGTAAAAATTCGTTCATAAGGTATTTTCGCTTGTGGAAAAATTTGGTCGAACCCCGGATGAGTCAGGCAATTGCTTACTTCTTGTCGTGACCCCACACTCGTTTTCGTCGGCGGCTGATAAGTATCGGCACAGAACGTCGCGCAGCGTTGTTACGGAAAAAGGCTTATGCAGAACCTCTGCGGCACCTGCTTCAAGGGCCCGTTTCGTTTGGGGACCCCGAGCGAAAGCTGTATTGATGACCACGGGTATCTCTCTGGTGGAAGGGTTCGCCTTCAGGCATGCCGTTGCTTTATCCCCGGTCATTTCCGGCAAGCCGAGATCCATCATGATTAAATCGGGACATACGGAGGATGCCCGTTCTATGGCTTCGAGACCCGTTGCGGCTTCGAACACTTCGTAGCCTAAACGTTGGATAAGCAGCGCGAGCAACTCTCGGCAGCTGTCATTGTCTTCGACCACCAGTATTTTCTTGGTTCTTTTGGCCATGCAGACCGGTAGACGCACAACGAGTGCCAGCGATGGGGCCAAACCGTGCTTGGTGTTCTCTTGCCATAGAGGAGCTCGGATGCTTGGCCATTTTGACCTATTCCGGGCCTTGAAATGCCTCAGAGTGTCACCTCCATGACTGGAAGTAATATCGGCCCCAGCGGTAGTGAGATTGTAGAGACACACCCAGTTCACTTTACGGATGCAAAATTTGACAAAGGTAAGCGACAACATGTCACACCGCGGCGAAAGATTGACGGCTGTGTCGGGCTTAAACTGTCTTGCCGACCAAGGAAGGGAGCTGGAGCGCGCCAGCGGGGAATACCATGTCGTAACGATTTCCAGATACTACGCAATCGCTAAGCGGCGTGTCACAGTGAGATCGTTTCCAGCTTTGAAAATCCTTAAGAGGTATAACCGCACCGCCAAGCGATTCCGTTGACTGGTAGGGTGGTATCCACTACTTTCTCCGCAAGAGGCGAACGTGACAGTCGATTTTGTCACCAATCAAGAGGTCATCACACAGGCATGGCGCAATTTGAGCCAAAATGTCTGGGATTATCTCACAGGCGGCGCTGAGTCTGAGGCTACGATGCGAAGAAATCGTTTTGCGTTGGATAGTCTCGGCTTTAGGCCTCGCGTTCTCGTCGACGTTTCGAAGGTTGACGCCTCAACGACCTTTCTCGGTCATAAGCTGAGGATCCCAGTGATGCTGGCGCCCATCGGATCACTGCAGATCATCACGCCGGAGGGCGGCGTGGCCGTGGCCAAAGCGGCTCAACAATTTGGTACCGTCAATTTTGTAAGCTCGGTAACTCAACCGAGCCTTGAAGAAATCGCAGGCGCTAGCCAGAGCCCAAAGATATTTCAGCTCTACGTGCAGGGTGACATGAAGTGGATAGGGGATCTCCTGGCGCGAGTAAAAAGAGCTGGCTACCAAGCGCT